>CAKSBK010000027.1 GCA_934438035.1 uncultured Christensenellaceae bacterium | reverse complement strand
GATTACTCCAAAAGCATAAGAAAGCCGACATATGTTTTTGTAATCTCCGGCAAAAAGGACTCAATTTAAAGCATCACATTAAAAAAACGCCTTTTCCGCCGTTTAATAAAACAAAAAAGACGAATCAATTCTCAATATAAAACATTTGTGGTTAAATAATTTGCAAGCGCAAGGGAAAGCTTTTTTACCTCTCGGGCATTCATATGCTCGCCGTCAGCTTCATCTGCACAGGCTGCCGACGCCGCGTCAAAAAAATACGCTCCCTTTTTATCCGCTTGCCTTTTAAATTCATATGAAAGCTTTTCGCTTTCAGCTAAAGAAGCTGCGTTAAAATAATCCGCTTTTGTAAGCGCGCAGGTAAGTATTTTAACAGGGCTTACGAATACTGTTTTAAGAGCGGGGTTCTCCTCCCTTGCCAAATCAAAGAGCGTTCCCATGCCCCGCGCGATATCAGCTGCAGATGCGTTAAAAACCGATTTTAAGTCGTTCGTTCCGAGCATTATTATAAGCACGTCGGGCGAATACTTTAAAACGCTGTCTTTAATCGTCTTTAAGGAGGAGCGGTTGCAGACGTCTCCCTTAAAAAATACGGTTGTCCTGCCGCAAACGCCGTCGGAGAAGACCTTAAAGTCTTCCCCTAAAGCATTATTTAAAACATATGGATATCTTTTATCTTGTGGCAGCCTTTCTTTTGTTCCGGGGACTAAACCGTATGTGTTCGAATCCCCGAAGCAGAGTATTTTCATATCAGTCGGCAAACATGGGAGTAGATAAATACCTGTCTCCCGTGTCGGGAAGAAGAACTACTATTGTCTTTCCCGCATTCTCCGGGCGTTTAGCGACCTTTATCGCCGCGCTTACCGCAGCGCCGGAGGATATTCCTACGAGAACGCCCTCTTTTCTGCCTATGCGCTTACCCTCTGAAAACGCTTCGTCGTTCGTTACGGTTATTATTTCGTCATAAATCTTAGTGTTTAAAACATCGGGAACAAAGCCCGCGCCGATGCCCTGAATTTTATGGCTGCCGCCTCTTCCCTCCGAAAGAACGGGAGAATCCGCAGGCTCAACCGCTATTACCTTTACGCCCGGCTTTTTGCTCTTTAAATATTCGCCTACGCCCGTTACCGTTCCGCCGGTGCCGACGCCTGCAATAAATATATCAACTTCGCCGTCCGTATCCTCAAAAATTTCAGGACCCGTTGTTTCAAAATGAGCCTTGGGGTTTGCGGGGTTTACAAACTGACCCGCAATGAAGCTGCCAGGAATTTCCTTTTGAAGCTCCTCTGCTTTTGCGATAGCGCCCTTCATGCCCTTTGCTCCCTCGGATAAAACCAGCTCCGCGCCGTATGCTTTCATGAGCTGGCGTCTCTCAACAGACATCGTCTCCGGCATAACGATTATAAGCCTATAGCCTCTTGCCGCCGCAACGGACGCAAGACCAATTCCGGTGTTTCCCGAAGTGGGCTCAATAATTACGGAGCCCTCCTTAAGCTTGCCGGATTTTTCCGCTTCGTCAATCATAGCCTTTGCAACGCGGTCTTTAACCGAGCCCGCCGGGTTAAAATATTCAAGCTTTGCAAGTATTTTTGCGTTTAAGCCCTCTTCCTTTTCAATATGCGTAAGCTCTAAGAGGGGAGTTTTTCCTATAAGTTCGTCTGCCTTTTTATATACCTTTGCCATTTTTACTTTCTCCTTTATTTAAAATTTATTTTTTATTCTCTTTTTATTACCTTAAGTTATTTGTTTAACGCTTCAACATCGCTTTTTCATGCGCTTGTTCATTTCTTCTTTCCTACCTCTCTGGTATGTTAATATGATAATATCACTCCTCCGCCCGTTTGTCAATATAAATTTTAAAAAAATTTCCAAATAAAAAACCGGCTTTCGCCGGAATTAATCAAAATATTTTTTAAGCTCCTCCATAGAGGAAATATGAAGCTCGCCTATTTTATCGTTATTGTATACCACGCATTTTATTCCTGCGGCGGTCGCCGAAGAATACCCGGAAGAGCTGTCCTCGCAGGCGATAACGTCCTTTGCCCCTAAGCCTAATCTTTTAAGCGTAAGCTCGTATACGTCCGGCATGGGCTTTGAGTTTTCCACCTCGTCTCCGCCGGAAAATGCGTCGACATATTGCATGAAGTTAAAGCACTTCAGCCCCTCTTCGACGTAATAGCGCATCGAGCCCGAAGCGACGCCGATTTTTATGCCCTTTTGCTTTAAATATTTCATAAGCTCGAGCGCGCCCGGAGTAGCGGAAATTTCGCCGTTTTTCATAAGCTTTATTATTTCCTCGAAATGCTCGCAGACAAGCCTTTTTGCAAGCTCCGTGTCGTCCGTATTCCAAATTTTCGCATAGCTCTTGTAAAGGCTCACGCCCACCCAGTTCCCCGTAACAACCGCGGGCTTTCCGAAATATCTTGCGGTTAAGTTGTCTCTCGCCTTAGCCTGCGCAGGCTCGCTGTCTGCAAGCGTGCCGTCAAAATCAAAAATAATTCCCTTTAACATAACGCCTTTCCGCCCGTAAAAAGCCGGGCTTTTATAAACTTTTTTATTATTATACCACAAAACGCCCGCAGTTACGAGATGTAAAATATTAAAAAAGAGAGACCGAAGCCTCTCTAAATATGCCGCTTAAATTACGCCTTCTTCTTTTTCTTTGACATGCAGTCGATGCCTACCGCAAGGCAAAGGATTGCGCCCTTAACGATCCATTTCCAATATTCCGAAAGACCTATCATGATAAGACCGTTATCAAGCATACCCATTATTACTACGCCCGCAAGAACGCCGGAAATCTTTCCGTAGCCGCCGTTTACGGATACGCCGCCGAGAACGCAAGCCGTAATTACGTCAAACTCGAAACCGGAGCCCGTTGAGGGAGAACCGGAGTTAAGTCTTGAAAGGTATATAACGCCTGCGATTGCCGCAAATAATCCGTTAAGACCGTAAACAAGCGTGGTAACTCTGTCAACCTTAATACCTGAAAGCTTAGCCGCCTCCGCATTGCCGCCGATTGCATAGAAGTATCTGCCGAGGTAGAACTTATAGAGGATAAACGCACCGATGATGAATATTACTATCATGATGAGAATCGGTATGGGAAGAACGCCGAAGATGTAGCCCTGACCGATCATCTTGAAGCCGTCAACAAAGCCGTTTATCGGAAGACCTCCCGAAATAACGTATGCGATACCCTTATAGATATTCATAAACGCCATCGTCGCAATGATGGGAGGAATGCCCACCTTGGTTACGAGCATGCCCTGAAAAGCGCCTACGGCGAACATTATTACGAGGTTAATGAGTATAGCTATTACGGGATGCACTCCGCAGTTTACCATTAACCATGCGCAGAAGATGTTGACGAATGTTATGCCGCTGCCGATTGAAAGGTCAATACCGCCCGTTAAGAGCACGAACGTCATACCTATAGCCGCTATTCCGAGCATGGAAACCTGTCTCATTATCGTAAGCGTATTGTCAAAGGTAAGAAACTTGTTGCTCATTATTGTGAAAAAGAGCGCTACTATTACAAGCACGCCGTATATCGCGTGGTTTTTAACAAAATTAATTGCTTTTGAAGATTTTGCCTTATCCATTTTTATACTCCTCTTTATGCATTCTTGGAAGCATAGGTCATAACCGCTTCCTGTGTAAATTCACCGCGTTTGAGTTCTCCTGTCTGCTTGCCCTCGGAAAGAACTATTATCCTGTCAGACATACCCAAAAGCTCCTCCATATCGGAAGATATCATTATTACGGCCTTGCCCTGTTTTGTGAGCTCGTCCATAAGCATGTATATCTCCTGCTTTGCTCCGACGTCTATTCCTCTTGTGGGCTCGTCGAATATTATTATATCGGGCTCGCTTGCAAGCCATTTTGCAAGAACTACCTTCTGCTGGTTTCCTCCCGAAAGATTTCCCACAAGCTGTTCAAGAGAAGGAGTCTTTATTCTTAAATCCTTTTCAAGCTCGGTGGTTATCTTCTTTTCCTTGCCTTTGCTTATATAGCCGAGCTTGGATATACGCTTTAAAATCGCCATAGTGATGTTTTCGCGTATAGACATATGAAGCTCGACGCCCTGCTGCTTTCTGTCTTCGGGAACAAGCGCTATGCCCATGTTAATGGCATGCTCCGGGTTTTTCGGGATAATTTGTTTACCCTCTTTTAAAAGCTTTCCGGAAGAAATCTTCGCTGCGCCGAAAATGAGCTGCGCAAGCTCCGTTCTTCCCGCGCCGATAAGGCCGCCGAAGCCTAAAATTTCGCCTTTCTTAAGCTTAAAGGATATATCCGTTACGCCGTTACCGCATAAGTTCTGAGCTTCCAGCATTACGTCGGCATGCGGGTCGACAACTCTTTCCGGATATGTTTCCGTAAGAGGTCTTCCTACCATGTATCTTACGAGCTCTTCTCTGCAGGTATCTTTAATATTAAGTGTATCAATAAATTTACCGTCACGCAATATAGTAACTCTGTCGCAAATTGTAAAAATTTCATCGAGACGGTGAGAAATATAAAGTATGGTAATTCCTCTCGACTTAAGTCTTTCTATCATCTTAAACATCGCTTCGACTTCCTGGTTGGTAAGCGGTGCGGAAGGCTCGTCCATGATGAGAATATTCGTTTCCTTGGAAACGGCCTTTGCAATTTCAACCATTTGCTGATAGCCGACCGTGAGGTCTCCTACAAGCGCAGTCGGGTCGATGTTTATATTCAGCATTTCAAAGAGCTCTTTTGATTTTTTAATCATAGCGCCCTTGTTTATCACACCAGATTTCTGTATGAATTCTCCCATGAATACGTTTTCATAAACGGGGAGCTGGTTTACAAGATTAAATTCCTGATATATAACGCCGATTCCGTTCTCCTTAGAGGTTATCGGCGTAAAGGAGGAAAACTCCTTACCGTTGACAATTATTTTGCCCGCCGTGGGCTTTATCGCACCTGTGCACGTTTTGATCAGCGTTGATTTTCCGGCGCCGTTTTCTCCTGCGAGCGCATGGACCTCACCTTTTCTGAGCGCCAGATCAATACCGTCTAAAGCTACAACGCCGGGGTACTCCTTGCGTATACCCTTAAATTCCAATACTATGTTTTGATCCACGTTTTTCACCTCGTTAAATGCTTTCTCCGCAGACAAGCTGCGGAGAAAGGTTGTTTTACTTTAATTTATAGCCCGTGCTATATCTTATTTGCTGATCTTTAAGGTTGAAAGATCAGTTCCGCTGTATACGGCATAAGCAAGAAGATTATCGTTGTTTACGGGGATAACGGGCATAAGCTCGAACATGTTGTAATCCTCGCCCTTGAAAATCTTAACAAAGTTGTCTACCGCATAGCGCGCCCAACCGATGGAGTTACCAAAGGAGATAGAAGATCTGTAGGGCTGAGAAGGATCGCTTATAGCTACGCAAGCCTCGTCGGTTCCGTCGATACCGAAGATACCGAAATCGTCAGTGTTCTTGCCTGCAGCGATAACTGCTTCGTTAGCGCCTACAGCGCCGCCGTCGCCGATTGTGCAGATAACCTTTAAGTCAGGATAAGCCTGTAAAATGGTCTCGGTTGCGTCGTAACCCTCGGTTGTGTTGATTGCAGACTCAACAGCTACGATTTCAACATCGGGGCAAAGCTCCTTTAACTTGCTCTCGATAGCGTTGCCTCTGTCAAGCAAGCAGATCTCCTGGGGGTAGTTTAAGATAGCAACCTGGCACTTGCCGTCGAACTTCTCTTTGATCCAAGCAGCTGCCTGCTCCGCGCAAGCCTCGCCTGCCTGATAATCCGGGGGAACAAGAATGCAGTTGCCGTAGCCGAACGTAAGAGCGATACCCATTACGGGGATACCTGCGTCAAGCGCTCTTGCGGTAACGTCCTCTAAAGCGTCGCCGTCAACGCCGCCGATGAAGATTCCGTCAACGCCGCTCTGGATGTAGTTCTCGATCTGAGAAACCTGTGTGGAAGCGTCGCCGCCGCAGTCAGCAATGGTAAAGGTCATGTTGTATTCCTTACCGAACTCCTGGATGTACTTTGCAATACCTGCCCAAACGGGGTTTGTAAGATCCTGGAAAGAAACGCCGATGGTGTAGGAATCCTTATCCTTAACGAATTCGGAAGCCTTGTGGCCGTTCATGATGTCCTTAGCCTTCATAGCCTTTAAAGCGTCGGTCTCGTAAGCGCCGTCAGCTAAAAGGTACTCGGAAGGATCGAGGGGAGTAACGTCTGAAGCGTCAACATCGCCGCCGTTGTTAGCGTCGTCGGACGCCGCAGGGGTTGCGCTCGGCTCGGTGCCCGCGGGGGTAGTAGAGCAAGCGACTGCGCTCACTGCCAAGATAAGGCAAAGAGCAAGCATTAAGAGTCTTTTCATTAAATTTTCCTCCATGTATTTTTTTGATATGCTTTACATATCATGAAATATTTCGTCAGCCGTATTCACAAGGCTGTCAAAGTGTTCGTCTTCCAAAAGCTCAAGGTCCGCCGCTTCGTATTTTCTTGAAAGCGCGTTATACTTTGCAAGACCGAGCTTGTTAAATCTTAAAAGCTGAGGCTTTTGAAGCCCTAAGCCTTTTACGAACTTTGCGATATCCGCAATGTCCTTTTCGTTATCGTTAAAGCCGGGAATGACGGGAACTCTAACGAGAATGTCGTTATGAATTTTAGAAAGAAGCTCTAAATTCTCGGCAATCTTCTTTGAAGAAGCGCCGCACGCCTCCATATGCTTTTTCTCGTCAAGGCTTTTTATATCATACATAAAATGGTCGGTATATTTCGCCGCTTCCGTTAAAACATCGCTTTTAACAAGTCCCGCCGTTTCGATTGCCGTATCCACGCCTAGCTCTTTAAATTTCTTCAAAAGCCCGCATATACCCGGAGCTATTAACGGCTCTCCGCCGGAAAAGGTTACTCCGCCGCCCGAAATTTGATACATCTCCGTATCTTCTAGCACCTTTTTTATAATTTCATCGTCCGTCATCAAGCGTCCGGAAATTTTAAGGCTGTTCGTAGGACATGCCTTTTCGCAGGTTCCGCAGAGCTTGCACAGCGCTCTTGCAATAATTACGTCGTTTCCGCCGATTGAAAGCGCGCCGTTCGGACATGCCTTTAAGCAGGTTGCGCAATGTATGCAGTTGTTTTTAAAATACAGAAGCTGTGGAGCCGCGCACTGCGATTCCGGGTTTTGACACCAGAAGCACTTCAGATTGCACCCTTTTAAAAATACAGTCGTCCGTACTCCCGGCCCGTCGTGATATGAAAACTTCTGAATATCAAATACCGTAAACATAATTTCTCCCTGTTTTTCTTTAAAAAGGAGGTCTTCGCGCCGGGCGTCAGTACAATAACCGGCGCGAAGAAATTATGAAGAAAAACATTGTTTTGACTTAGCCCCAATAAGACCTTGCAAGAATCTCCTGTCTTGTAATCGGGTCAAGCGAGATATACTGCGCGCTGAAGCCCGTTACTCTCACGATAAGATCCTTATATTTTTCCGGAGTCTTTTCCGCCTTAAGCATATCCTCTCTGTTTGCAACGGTCGTCTGAACATAAAGTGCGCCGTGCTTCTCAAGATACTCCATTATAAACTTAATTACCTCGGGCGGAATCCCCGCGCTTAACTTCAGATCCATCGGGCAGGCGTTGTCAGACATCGTCTGATCCCATGAAGTAATGGACTTAAGCGTCTGAGTAAGGCCGTTCTGGATTGCGCCGTGGTCGGGTGCGGCGTTAAGTGAAAGCGTAACGCCTGCATGTCTTCCGTTAGGTGTAGCTCCCGTGATTCTTCCCATTCTGGTTATAGTCTCATAGAAGCTGTAAATGCCGGGTCTGTAAATCGTTCCGACATACGTTCTCTTTGTCTTTACGTAATTGCAGAAATCTTCCGCTATTCTGTCGAATATGCCGTCAACCTCTTCGTCTCCGTTGCCGAACTTGGCAAGCTTTTTCTCAAGGTATGTGCGGAATACTTCCTCGTCCTTAAAGTCTTTCTCAAGGATAGCCTTAAACTCGTCCATAGTCTTCTGCTTGTCCTCGAAAACGACTTTCTTTATTGCGAGAAGAGAATCCGCAGCGGTTGCGATACCGCAGCATTCGACGCTCTTAACCCAATATTTGCTGCCGCCCTCGTCAACGAACTGCGCCTTTTCCAGGCAGCCCTCTATTGAAGCGGAGATAAGCGGTCTCGTGAAGAGCTGAGCATAGAAGGGGTTAGCTCTGTTCGTCTCGTTTACATAGAGGTCTATGAAGTGATTGAGCTGAGCCATAAAGTTCTTTTCAAACTCTTCATATGTTTTAGCAGGCTCCTGCTTTAAGCCGATTAGCTGTCCGTTCATGTAACCGCCGTTCATGGTTACAAGAACCGTCTTTGCTATATTTACAAACCCGTTCATCGGGTCGGTGTATGCTTTTCCTGCGATTCCCAGCTCCGCGCAGCCGATATGGCAGTAGTCATGAACGTCCTTCGGGTCAAAGTATCCGTAGCTGTTCATTCCCTTAGCGCCGTTATCATGGAAGGTTATTGCCGGGTGGCTTAAGCCGCTTGCAAGAAGCTCGTATGCAACATCCATGAATTTGGGGTCTGTTTTGGGAGTCTTCTTTATAACGGGCTTGGGCTCAAAGGTTCTGAACTCCTTAAGAGCGTTTATAGCCATCCAGGAAATCTCGTTAACGCCGTCCTCTCCGTTCTCGTCATAGCCGCCGAGGTCCATTGTCTGTCCGTCGTCCAAATGCTTGATATGGCTTATAACCTTAAGAGTCATCCAGGTTACGCCGTCTTCCGGTATATTGTCTTTTCTGAAGCCCTGACCCTCGGAGCGGACG
>CAKSBK010000026.1 GCA_934438035.1 uncultured Christensenellaceae bacterium | reverse complement strand
AAATTCGAAAAAAGAGACGGCTCCGTTTTCAGAATCTCCGAAGAAACCAAAAACACCATAAGAGAAATTTACCCCTATTGGTTTGACAAAAACGTATATGACAGCACAATCGCTCTTTTAAGCGAAAAAACCAAAAACGCAATGGACGCGCTCGTTTTCACCTGCGGCTACACATTGACAAAGGGCTGCGGACATTGGCTTTTAAACTTTGAAAACGTGCTTGACCACGGCTTTAAGGGCATAAAAGAGCGCGCGCAGGAAAAGCTTTCCGAGCTTGATTACGCAATGAAAGACGGCGTGGAAAAGATTCCGCTTTACGAGGCAATAATCACCACCTGTGACGCCGTTAAGGCTTTCGCCGAAAGATTTTCCAACCTTGCGATAGACCAGGCGAAGACCGCCTCTCCCGAAAGAAGAAAAGAGCTTCTTAAAATAAGCGAGATTTGCTCGCGCGTTCCCTATGAAGCGCCCCAAAGCTTCAGAGAAGCCGTTCAGGCGATTTACTTTATACAGCTGATAACTCAGATAGAATCCGACGGAACGGGTATTTCTTTAGGAAGGCTTGACCATATTTTATATCCCTTCTATAAAAAAGACCTTGAAGAGGGCGTAATTACAAAAGAAGAGGCTTCCGAGCTTATAGACAACCTCTGGCTTAAGATAGGCTCCATCATTCAGGTTTGGAACGAGGAAGATTCTAAAGCGTTCGGCGGTCACCCCATTTCTCAGGCCATCACCTTGGGCGGACAGGATAAGCACGGCAGAGACGACACAAACGAACTTTCTTACATGATGCTTGAAGCTACCGCAAGAGTTCACATGCCCCAGCCCTCCGTATGCGTAAGAGTAAACCGCAACAGCCCTGAGGATTTTCTCATGCTCTGCGCAGAGGTAATAAGAGAAGGCGTAGGCATGCCCGCAATGTATAACGACGAAATCGCCATACCCGCACTTACGATGAAGGGATTTTCCCTTGAAGACGCAAGAGAATACTTCGGCGTTATAGGCTGCGTTGAGCCGGGAATCCAGGGCAAATTAAACGGCTTTACAAATTCGGGATATTTTAATCTTACAAAATGCCTTGAATTAACCTTAAACGGCGGCGTTGATCCCATGACTAAAAAAAGGCTTTCCGAAGACACCGGAGTTACGTTTAGCTCCTATGAAGACCTGTTTAACAAGTTCCTTCTTCAGATGGACGAGCTGTTAAAGCATCAGGTAGTCGTAACAAACGTTGTTGACGTAATGCACGCCCGCCTTGCTCCCATACCTTTTGTAACCGCAATTACCGACGACTGCATAGAAACCGGCCAAGAGGTTATGGCAGGCGGCGCAAAGTATAACACGGACGGAATACAGGCGGTCGGTCTTGCGGATACCGTAGATTCTCTTTACGCAATAAAGAAGCTTGTTTTTGAAGACAAGGTTCTCACCATGGAGCGTTTAAACGAAGCTATAGCTCATAATTTCGAGGGCTACGACGACGTATATCTCATGGTAACAAAGAAAATAAACAAATACGGCAACAATGACCCGAAGGTAGACTCAATCGCAAGAGATGTTGCAACCGCTTTCTGCGAGATGGTGGAAAAATACGAAAGCCCGAGGGGCGGAATATTCACCCCCGGAATATATTCCAACTCCGCAAACGTACCGTTAGGTGAGGTCTGCGGCGCTCTTCCGAACGGAAGAAAGGCACGTATGCCCATTGCGGAGGCTTGCTCCCCCGTTCACGGCACGGAGAAAAACGGTCCCACACAGGCGGCGCTCTCAGTCGCTTCAATAGATCATATGATTTTGACGAACGGTTCGCAGTATAACCAAAAATATCATCCCTCCGCTTTAAAGGGCGAAAAGGGATTAAGATGCTTGGTTGACGTCATCCGTACGTTCTTCGAGGCCGGCGGCTACCATATTCAGTTTAACGTGGTTTCCAGAGAGACTCTTGAAGCGGCTCAGAAAGACCCGCAGTCTTACCGCGACCTAGTCGTAAGAGTTGCAGGTTACACCGCTTTCTTCGTTGACCTTAACAAGGATATTCAGGACGACATCATAGACAGAACGGAAATGAGCTTCGCATGATATATTCCATTCAAAGGTATTGCATACACGACGGAAGAGGAATACGCACAAACGTATTTTTAAAGGGCTGCGACCTTAAATGCGGCTGGTGCGCAAACCCCGAAAGCCAAAGCTTTAAAAAGCAAAACGCTTTTTACGAAGAAAAGTGCACGGGCTGTCTTGCATGCGAAAGAATATGTAAAACAGGCGGAAGCAGGGGTGCAAGCGAAGGCTGCACCCACTGCGAAGACTGTGCGTATGTCTGTCCCAACGAAGCGATAAAATGCTTCGGCTATGAGCTTTCCGCAGACGAGCTTGTAGCAGAAATTATAAAAGACGTAAAGTTTTACAGAAAGAGCGGCGGCGGCGTAACATTCTCCGGCGGAGAGCCCACGCTTCAGCTCGACTATTTAACAGACGTCTTTAAAAAGCTTAAAGCCTTGGGTATACATATGTGTATAGAAACTCACGGCGTTTTCGGAGAGGATAAGAGAAAACTCCTTTTGCCGTATATAGATCAATATTTGATAGACTTTAAGCACAGCGACTCTGAAAAGATGCGTCTTTACACCGGCAAGGGAAACGAGCTTGTTAAAGAAAATTTCCGGGCGCTTAAGGATAAGGATATTACAATGAGAATCCCCCTTATTCCCGGCTTTAACGACGACGACATCAACCTAAAGCGCAGCGCGGACTTTGCGGCGCAGTTAAACATTCCCGTTGACGTTCTTCCGTTTCACAGCCTTGCCAAAAGCAAATACACCGCTCTTAACAGAAGCTACGAATATGCGGGAATACCAACGCAAACTCCCGAGCGCCTTAAAGAAATTGCGGCGTTATTCACCGCTTCCGGCGTAAAGGTAACAGTCGGCTCAGACGACGTACAATAAAAAATTTTTACGGAGGACTCGTTCCTCCGTATTTTTTTATACTCCTTTTTTAAATTGTGTTATATAATGAATATATAAAGGTTACATTCAACGTAACGGCAATTAAAACGGAGGTCATCATGAATAATAACGGCAAAAACAACTCTGGCACCAATAAACAAATGGTCATGCTGCTTCTCTGCGCATTTTTTGCGGTCTTGTTTATAGCGGCGCTTATAATCTGCATTCCGAGCGGCGTAAATACCTCTCAAATAATCTTACTTATTATATTTTTTACGGCAAGCGTCGTTTTCGGCGCCCTCTGCTACAGCGCCGCAAAAAATCAACCCGCAAAGGCTCTTAACAACACAAGCGCAAGGCAGGCGGCAAATGCGGGAAAGGCGGAATTTAAACGCTATTCCGTCCGCGCGCTTAACAAGCTCGGCTATCACGATATATCATACGCCGAAAATATACGCTCTATAAGCCTTTTTGCGGAAAAGGACGGTGAAAAATACGCCGTTAAATGCTTTGTTTCCGAGGAGCCCGCCACAAACGCAGACGTTTTAAAATTAAGCAAAGCAATGGCGGAAAACGGCGTTAAAAAAGGCATATTTATTTCAAGCTCCAAAATACCTTCGGAAACCGCAAAGAAGGAAAATATAATTTTTATAGACTCAAAACGACTCGACGAAATAATGAGCGGAGTTTAAAAGCTTAAGCGGCGGATTTTCCGCCGTTTTTTTGTACACCGAAACCTGCGCGAGATCCTATGTGAAGAGCTTAAGCGGCGAAAAAACTCCTAAAGCGATAAAGTAAATAAGCCTGCAAAAAACACATTAGGAGGATGCTATAATAAAAGCGGAAATACGGGAAAATCAGCGCTGCGATTCTTTTAAGGGCTTGAGGCAGCAAATGCATGCATGCGCACGTGCGCATAAGTCGTATGTCAGAAGATTAATTACCGGCATAACGGCGGATATTTGCTTGCAAAATGCGCCTGTTATTGACATTTTTTGCAAGCAGTGTTAGACTATGACAATGAAAAAGTATGCAGCGCAGAAGCTTTTTCTGCGATAATATATATTTTAAAAGCTTACGAAAGGTTTAAGTAAAATATGAAAAACGATATAGAGGTAAGACTTTCCTACAAATTCGGCGATAAAAAGAGAAATATCCGCGTTTCCGGCGAATTTGACGACGAAAACATCTCTCTTTGCGCCGCCGTTACGGAAAAAAACATAATAGCGAGAATCGTATCCCGCATACCTGTGGAAATCGTTAAGTTTTCCGTTACTCTCCCCTATGTTTTTGACACGGACGATAAGATCTTTTTAAACGGCTGGCAGTCAAATACCGAATGCTGCGAAAGAGACGCCTTTTCAAAGAAGAGCGTAATAAGCTCGGCTTCACAAAGGCTTGCCGCACAAGGCGATTATTCCTTTAAAAAATATCCCGATGCAAAAGGCGCTTACCACGGCTGGAGCTATGCGTATATAAGAAACGACCTCACCTACAAGCTTTTCTGCTCTTTAAACGAGAAAACCGGCTTTACCGCAATTACCTTTGACGTTAAAAACAGCGCCGTTATATTGGAAAAAGAAACCGAGGGACTTGTAATCGACGGCGAATACAGCCTTATGGACGCAGCAATTTACGAAGGCAGCGAAGACGAGGTATTTTCCGCTTGGTTTACTTCTCTTGACGTTAAAAGGACCTCCGCCGAGCCCATGAGGGGATATACCACAAAGTATTCCTATTATATGGACTTTGACGAGCAGGCGTTAGACGAAGACCTCTCAAAAATTTCAACCGAGGATTATGAGCTTTATCTCATAGACGAGGGTTACGAAACCGCAGCAGGAGATTGGACGTTTGCCGAAACGGAAAAATTCCCCTCGGCAATGAAATCCGCTGTTGACAGAATACATGAAAAGGGCTTTAAAGCAGGCGTTTGGCTTTCTCCGTTTATTGCCGATAAATCCTCTCGCCTATATTCCGAGCACCCCGAGTGGATTTTAAAAGACGAAAACGGGAAGCCCGTTTACGCGGGCAGACGCAAAAACGCATTTATTCTCGATTTTTCCGTCGAGAGCGTCAGAATACACATTTCCCGCTCCGTTAAAGCGGCTTTAGATTGCGGCTTTGACCTAATAAAGCTTGACGACCTCTATGCGGCGTGCGCATTGCCTTTCGGCGGCAAAACGAGGGGCGAAATAATGCATGAGGCGATGGACTTCTTAAGAGACTGTGCGCAGGATAAGCTCATTTTAGCCTGCGGAGTTCCCCTTGAAAGCGCTTTCGGCAAGGCGGATTATTGCAGAGTCAGCTGTGACAACAGCGAAAAATGGGCTGAAAAAAGAGGCTCGAGGGAAGCCGCCTCTTCTTTAGACGCGGTTTATTCCGCCGTATTCAGAAGACAGCTTAATGAAAGAGGCTTTTTAAACGAGACTGACGCATATTCCTTAACCGACCCCGCCTTAAAGCTTACCTACGAACAGCGCCAAAGCGTTTCGTTTGTTTCAAATCTTGCGGGCGAAATGGTTTTCTTATACGACGATACCTCCGAATATTCCGAAGACGTGCTGTCTTTATTCATTGAAGACAAGCGTCTTTTGGGCGCAAGTCTCTCTTCCGCTTACCGTGACGAAAACTTCTTATACATTACATATATTGACGACGAAGAAGAAGAACAGACGGTGCTTCTCGATACTAAATCAGGCGTCCTTTTAAGCGAATAACGTTGCCCCATAAAGCGGCAGATATATGCTTTTTTTCGCATATTGCGCCGCTTTTTTTTATTTGCCTTTTTTTAGGCTTAAAATTGATACAAAAAATTGACAAGAATTTGCAGTAATGTATACATTTTTATACCGTATCGGCATTGTTAAACTCTCCGCCTTACGATATAATGTACTTTGTTTTGGAGGAAGCATGAAAGAATTTTTTGTAAACGTAAAGCAATATTTTAAGGGAATGACCCCCAACGAAGCCGTGCTGCTTATACTTACATTCTCAATATTTCTTACGGTATATGCCGAAATAGCGGCGCTTATACTTTTACCCGTATATATATTTGCAACCAAGCAGGGCTCGGTATTTTTTAAAAGAAAAGAGGACCTTATTTTCCTCTCCGCATTTTGGGCGCTTTCCTTTGCCGTCACTTTACTAAACGGCGGAAAAACCTTCGATATTCTGATATGCATAGGAATGATTTTTGCGTTTATCGCAATGATATTTATAACCTATACCATGACTCAAAGGTGCTTTCGGCTTATTTTAAGCATGTGCTGCGTAATGAGCGTACCCGCCTTTATAGTCGCCTGCATACAGAAATTCATGATAGGCGGCGGAAGGTATTCCTCTGTCTTTGAAAATCCTAATTACTATGCGTTTTTTATCTCCATGGTAATTCTGTTCTGCATTTATAACATATTAAAGCCCGAGCATATAATGCCGAAATGGGTTTATGCGCTTCTTATCCCCCTAAACCTCGTTGCGCTTTATTTAACGGAATGCAGAACCACAATAGCTGTGCTCGTAATAGTCTGCCCGATTATGCTCGGCTTTCTTAAAAACAAAAAATGGCTTATTATCTATGTCAGCGCCGCGGCGTCTGCGCTTTTATGCATGCTGCTTTTTGGCGGAAAGCTGGTATTCATACCGAGAATAGACAATTTTTTTGAGGATATTTCTCTAAGAATAGGAATATGGAAGGGTGCGATAAAAAGCATTTTAGACGCACCGCTGTTCGGCAGAGGATATAATACATATGTGCGCATAAACAACCTCTACGGCAGCTTTGACGCCGCACACTCCCATAACCTGCTTTTGGAGCTTCTTATGGATTTCGGCATTGCCGGAACGCTTATTATATCGGGCTACTTCGCCATAAACATAGGCAAGATAATACGTCTTCACAAGAAAAACATTTGCCATATGCGCTATGCTTTGACGATAAGCGTAATAGTTTCCGTACTGCTTCACGGCCTATTGGATATAACCATGCTTTGGCCGCAGACGAGCCTGCTTGTAATGTACGTCATAGGCTTTTCTACGGAATATGATAAGGTGCGGATTTTCGGAAACGACCGAAAACATAAAATATTGCCTCACGAGCAAAAATAAAGCAATTTGAAAGGCGCCCTTTTAGGCGCCTTGTTTTAGTTTATTTATTGCCGTGAGATTTTCCTTTTAGTTTTACGGCGTAAACGGTAAGTATAAGCACTGCCGCAAACAATGCGGCAATAACCCATATGCACCAAGGAGGAGCTATATTAACGCCCGCAGCGTTTCCCGCTTCATAGCCTTTTAAATATCCCTCCTCAATGCCGGCGTTTTTGCCGTCTTTATAGCCCTCGCCGTAATACTCTTCTTTTTCTAAGGCAAGCTCTTGTTTTCGTTCGTTATATTCCTTTACCTTTTTATTGGCTTCGTTATCTATAATCTCGCTTCTCGTCTTGCCTATATTGCTTTCGGTTTTGGGCTGATTGGCTTTCCATGCAAGATATGCTTCTCCTCTTTTTATTCTCTCTTCATATTCGTCGGATTCGGAATCCTCGGCATAATATTTTTCGGAGCCGCCGTTATGATAATGGTATTCCCCCGTGGAATAATCATAATGCCCGCCGTTTTCATCCGTTCTTCCGCTATGCGCAAAGGCAGAAGAGCAAATCACAAAAACCGAAATAACCGCAATTATAACAGCCGCTGTTTTTTTATGCCGCATTTTCCTTTAAACCTCTATCATTACCTTTACCTTTTTTGCGTTATCCTCTTTAAGACCCGCTATATTTTTTGCGGCGTCTTCAAGAGTGCATCTATGCGTAATAAGCGGCTTTAAATCTATTCTCTTTTGCTCTATAAGCTCTAAAACCCTGTCAAAATAGCCCCAGCCGCCGCAGCCGGAGGCGCGCAGGTTAAGCGCCTTAAACGCAAATTCGTTAATGTTAAACGGGTAAATTCCGTCGTAAAACGCAATCATCTCTATATCGCCGAATTTTTTGGTAGCCTTGATGCAGGCGGTTAAAAGCTCCTTTGAGCCGCTCACCTCTATAGAAACGTCTACGCCTCTGCCCTCGGTTATTTTTAATATCTCCTCGGCGGCGTCAATTTCCTTTGTGTTCACGGTGTGCGTAGCGCCGAGTTTTTCGCAAAGCTCCAGCTTAAAGGGGCTTCTTCCTACGCTTATTACTGTTTTTGCACCGTAGGCTCTCGCAATCGCCGCCGCAGCTATTCCTATAGGACCCGTTCCCATAACCGCTACGGTGCTTCCGAAAGTCACTTTTCCCTCAACTATAGCCATCATTGCGTTTGCGGCAGGCTCAACAAGCGCACCCTCTTCAAAAGATACGTTATCCGGCAGCTTTACCAAATCCCCCTCGGGAAAAAGCACATATTCGCACATAGCTCCCGGCCAGGCGTGCACCGTCCCCACAGACGTTCTGTTAACGCAGTTTTTTCTGTTTCCGTGCAGGCAATCGTCGCAAACTCCGCAGGCGACGCAGGTTTCGCCTATTACCCTGTCGCCCGGCTTAAACGCGGTAACCTTGTCTCCTACCTCGAAGACCACTCCCGACCATTCATGACCCGGGCGCAGAGGAAAATCCACCTCTTCTTCAAATTCTCCGCAAAATATATTATAATCCGTTCCGCATATGCCGACGTTCTTAACCTTGCAGAGGACCATGTTCCCCTCCGGCTTTTTTACGGGCTCGTCAACAATGCGCACGTCGCCGGGTGAAAATATTCTTACAGCTTTCATTTATTGTACTTCCTTTCTCTTTATATTTCGATTATAATATATATATTAATTAAAAGCAATTTGTAAAAATCGCTTTTTACCAAGAAAAGCTTTCCTCTCAGGGAGGCTTCTCTCTTTTAGGGTTTATGGAGG
>CAKSBK010000025.1 GCA_934438035.1 uncultured Christensenellaceae bacterium | reverse complement strand
TTCATAGCTATAAGAAACGCCAAAACAATGACAAGCACCGATAAAAGCACCGCCAAGAGTTTTCCTAATATATATGCCGCAAATTTTGCCGATGATTTTGAAGAATTGTTCATAAAAACCTCGGTTTAAAAATCACTCTCTTTCCGCTTTTGAAATTTCAAGAATTTTAAAAGCAAACGTGCCGCCTTCAGCGTCTCCGGTAACCGTATCTCCTACTTTATGGCCTAAAAGCGCCTGCCCTACGGGCGATTCGTTAGATATGTTGTTTTTAAAAATATCCGCCTCTGAAGAACCTAAAATCTGATATGTTTCCTCTTCGTTAAAATCAAGGTCAAGTATTTTAACCTTGGTTCCTATGCTTACAACGTTAAGGTCAACCTGGTCGTCGTCCACAACCACGGCAGCCTTAAGCTGAGCCTCAAGTTCAAGAATCTTACCCTCAATTCTTGACTGTTCGTTTCTAGCTTCGGTATATTCGGCATTCTCGCTCAAATCGCCAAATGAACGTGCAACTTTTATTTGCTCGGAAATTTCCGCTCTTTTGACTGTTTTTAAATATTCGAGTTCTTCTTCGAGCTGCGCTTTACCCGTTTTTGTCAATACAAATTCTTTTGCCATATTCGCTTACCACCGTTTTTAAGTTTAATCGGAGCACCCTCCGCAATTACCTCATTATATTTTATATCGCACGTTTTGTCAATAACGACGGATTTTCCTATTTTGTTATAGAAGACAATTTAGATTTTGCTCTCTGCAATGCGTTATCGACGGATTTTACGGATTTACCGAGTTTTTTAGATATATATGAATACGATCTTCCCTCAAGATAAAGCATAACCACATCAAGTTCAAATTTCGAAAGCGAATTATTCATCTTTTTTTCAAATTCCAAAAAGCACTCGTTTTCAATATAAAGCTCTTCCGGGCTTAATACGCCCTGGTCCGTAATCATGTCCTCAAGCGTTCGTTCACCGTCTTCTTCGAACACAGGATGATTCAGAGAAACAAAAGTATTTAGGGGACGGTGTTTAAGCCTGTTTGCCGCTTTAATTGCAGAAATCATCTGACGTATCACGCATAATTCCGCAAACGTCTTAAAGGAAACGTTTTTTTCATGGTTAAAATCCCTTATCGCCTTATATAACCCTATCATGCCCTCCTGTATAAGATCGTCTGCATCTCCGCCGATAAGAAAATATCTTCGCGCCATAGCCTTAACAAAGCCCTTGTATTTATACAATATGTATTCTTCCGCCTCGGGCTCGTCTCTGTGATTATATATTATTTCTTCATCCGACATTTGCGCAAATTTCGACTCTTTTTCAACAAACGACGACGAATATACTTCCGCTTTATCGGTATAATTTCCGTTATTTTCCTTTGTATAATTATTTTCCATTTTTTACCGACTGTTGTCTTTGTCTTTCGTATATTAAAACCGCTGCTGCGGCAGAAGCGTTTAAGGATTCAACCTTGCCTTTTAAATCTATTTTTATAACATAATCACAGTGCTCTTTAACAAGCCTGGAAACGCCTTCGCCCTCCGCGCCTATAACAAGAATAAGAGGTCCCGTAAGGTTTACTTTACTTGCGCTTACACCGTCCATATCAGCGCAAGCCGCCCAAACCCCGCGTTCTTTAAGGTCGTCGATTGTTTTAGTAAGGTTATTTACTTTGATTACGGGAATATATTCCTGTGCTCCGCAAGCTGTTTTGCATACGGCGGCGGTTAAACCCGCACTGTTTCTTTTAAGGGTAATTACGCCGTGCGCACCCATTGCCTCCGCGCTTCTTATTATTGCGCCGAAATTATGCGGGTCGCTTATTCCGTCAAGCGCAACCAAGAACACGTCTTCTCCCCTCTTCTGCGCAAGCTCAAAAGCGTCGTCGATTTCACTGTATTTTGCACTCGGAATCTGCGCCGCAATTCCCTGATGGTTTGCGGGTTTTCCGTCGTAACCGAAAGGCACCGACATTTCGTCAAGCTTGTTTTTCGGAACCTCTTTAATTATCACACCGTTTTTCTTCGCAAGAGCACATATATCCTTAACCGTTCTTTCGGAAAGCCCCTTTTGCACTATAATGCAATCAACGTCCCTTCCGCTTTTTATAGCCTCCTTAACGGTGTTTCTTCCTATTAATATGTTTTCTTTATCCATTGTCTTCCTCCGTAATTATATCCATAAGCTCGTCAATTCTTTCGTATTCTCCCGTTAACCAAAGATATCCTATAACCGCTTCAAGACCGGTTGCGCGTCTGTAATCTCCTATAAGCATATTTTTGGGAGAGGTTTGAGACTTTGCGTTTCTGCCCCTTTTAAAAATTTCCGTTTCATCTTCGCTTAATGCGTTAATTATATATTCAACCGCGCAGGATTGCGCTTTTGCGTTAACCTTTGCGCTTACTTCTTTATTAAGTTTATTAACGTGACTTTCACTGCTTTTTATTGCCAGCGACCTATAATAAAGGTCGTATACCGTGTCGCCGATATATGCCAAAACAAGGGGATTTTTCATTCTCGCTTCTTCACGTGATATCGGGGTTAATATTCTTTTCATCCTTACTTTTCTCGCTGTCAAGCCACTTTTTTATTCCGCCTGCAACCGCATTTGCGATTTTCAGCTGATAGCCGGGCATTTTTAACAGCTGCTCCTCATTTTCGTTTGATATAAAGCCGCATTCTATTATTACGGCAGGCTTTTTTCCGGATTTAACAATATAATAATCGGCGGGCTTAGCCTCCCTTTTTCTTTCGTTATTGCTTACGCTGTTTAGATAATCCTGCAAAATCGCCGCAAAACGCTCGCTGTCTTTTGATTCGCCGTCGTAAAAAACCTGCGGACCTACGCAGGAGGAATCTGAAATAAAATTCTGGTGGATGCTCACCGTAACCTCCTGACCGGAAGATTCAATAAGAGAACGTCGCTTTTTCATATCCTCTTTTTTTGAATCCGCTAAAGATACGTCCTCGCTTCGAGTCAAAACTACGTTATAGCCGTCTCTTCTTAATATTTCAGCCAATCGCAGAGATATTTCAAGATTATATTCTGATTCTTTTACCCCCGAAACGCTTACCGCTCCTCCGTCTGCGCCGCCGTGACCGGGATCGATAAGCACAGTGTTTTCGCCGCAGCGTGAATCGGACATTGCGTTTTTAGTTTCCGGTTTAAAAACCGCTGCGGTAACTGCAGCAGCAAGAAGTGCAAAAACGATTAAAACACGGTATTTTATTTTCATACACTCATCTCCGTTTCATTATGATTAATCATATTTATAAAACGGAGAAATAATTCTAAAAAAGCTTAAGGGAAGGCTCTGCGTTTAAAGTAAGCGGCGCCGGCTCGTCGGTAAACAGCCTGTAATATGCCGCAGACGCTATCATAGCCGCGTTATCCGTACAGAAATGCAGCTCCGGCATATATAGCTTGAATTTGCCTTCTGCTCGCTTATATGCAAGCTCTCTTAATCCTTCGTTTGCGGATACTCCCCCGGCAAATGCAATTTTATTAAGTCCCTCTCGCTTTGCCGCTTTAAAGGTATTTGTAACAAGCACGTCCGCAACCTCCGCCTGAAAGGCGGCGGCTATATCTTCTTTTTTGTATTTCTCACCCTTTTGCTCCATATTATGTATAAGGTTAATAATAGCGGTTTTAAGGCCGCTGAAAGAAAAATCAAGGTGATCTTCTCCGCGAAAGCTTCTCGGCAGTTTAAAAGCGTTTTTATCTCCGTCTTTGGCAAGTCTTTGCAGATTAGGTCCGCCCGGATATTTTAACCCGAGAACTCTTGCAACCTTATCAAAAGCTTCCCCCGCAGCGTCGTCTCTTGTAGATCCTAAAACAGTATATTTGCCGTAATCCGCCACCTTGATGATATTGGTGTGTCCTCCCGAAACGACAAGGCAAATAAACGGCGGCTGCAAATCTTTATGGGTTATATAGTCGGCGCTGATGTGCCCCTCTATATGGTTTACCTTAATAAGAGGCTTGTTATCCGCATATGCAAGCGCCTTTGCGAACGATACTCCCGTTAAAAGCGCACCCACAAGTCCGGGACCGTAAGTTACGGCATATGCGTCTATGTCGTTAAAAGTCAGCCCTGCCTTTTTAAGCGTTGCATTAACGACATATGGCAGCTTTTCCGTATGATTTCTTGAAGCTATTTCCGGAACAACCCCTCCGTAAAGCTCGTGAACGGGTATTTGCGTGTGAAGAAAATCGCTTAAAACCTCTCTTCCGTTTTTAACTACAGCACAGGCGGTTTCGTCGCAGGAGGTTTCTATAGCCAATATGTTAACGTCGCTTTTTTCTCTCAAAAGCGCGATTTTTTCTTTACATATATCTTCGTAGCTCATTTAAAGCTCCTTTTTCTTGGAAATTTTATAAAGCACAAAATTAACCGCCGCAGGAATGCCTGCGCAAATCACAACAAACAACACTATTCTGAAAACAAGATCAGAGAAAAACTGCTCGGGAACCATTTGAATTAGCCGCTCGTCGGGATATAATAGCCATAAATCGTTTGTAAAGAATAATTTATGAAATCCCGTCCAAAAGCTGTTAAAATCAATAGCGGCATAAATTCCCAAAACAGCCAAAATCGCAAGGAAAATCCCGTTTCCCTTTAGATATCCCAAAAAAACGCCGCTTCTTTTTTTATTAAAAACAATAATCGCAAAAAATGAAAGAAGCCCTAACGCTCCGAGTATGCGCGTAACGGTAAGAGCATTTATATATAGCGCCTTAACGTCAATCATATGAAGCGTCTCTCTCTCGTCAAACATCTTGACTTTTTTACCGTCAACGGTAACCGTTAAATCGATATTGTCTCTCTTGTCTTTTAGATAATCAAGCAGCACGTTGGTTGCGCTCATAAGCTCTTCATGGCTCATTCCCATATCGGAAGCCGTCTGCATTTTTTCATACTCGCTTATATAAAACTCTTCGTCCAGGCAGCAAGCGGAAATGACCTCTCCGAAAATAAATATAATTATAAACAACCCTGCAATTATCGATATGATTTTCTTTAATTTCTCGTTCATAACAATCCTTTAATAAGCACCGCTCTTACCGGGCTTGCGTCAATTTCCGCTTTCAGCGGAGGACAGCAAAGAAAATACTCTCCCTCTTCAACGTCTAAAAGCTCTGCATTTTCAAGAACGGCAATTCCTGCGCCGAGCAATATTCTGTGTACTTCCATAGAGCCTATCGAAAGGCTGTGAGTTCCGATTAGAACAACGCCGTTATTCACAATTTGAGCGGCCTCTTCGGGAGTAATTTCACCGTCTTTTCTGCTATTAGAAAGAATAATCCGTTTAGCGCCCCTTTTAAGCGCGTCGGAAGTAACGGAGCACCTGCCGAAAAAAACGTCAAGCGGTAAATCGGATATATTTTTTGCTTTTAAAAAAACATGCGCAGGAGAATCTATATGCGTTGCGATATGCGTTCCCATAACAAGCTCGCTTACCGAAGCGCCGTCGTTTTTTATGTTTAATATCTCTCGTTTTTTAAAAGAGGGGTCTCCCGGGTATACCTCCGTGTTTTCGTCTATTGTTTTTGAAATATCTATTATTTCCATTTTTTCACCGAAGACATTATGTTATAAAGCCGAATAAAACAAATTATAAAAACTATACGCAAAAATCCCTGCCACGCATAAGCACGACAGGGTAATTTTGCAACATAAAGTTATCAGTCAACGTTAACGACCTGCTTGCCGTCATAATAGCCGCAATGCTTGCAAACTCTATGTGCGAGCTTTGCTTCATGGCACTGGGGGCACTCTACGATGCCGGGTAAGGAAACCTTCCAGTTAGCCTTTCTCGAATGCTTGCGAGCCTTGCTCGTTCTTCTCTTGGGTACTGCCATTAGTCACACCTCCTCCGTGTTATCAAACATCCCCTCAAGTTTGGAAAAGGGGTTCATTTTCTTGTTATCAATTTTTAATATATTGCAACCGCAGGGAGCAACGTTTAAATCCGCTCCGCATTGCGGGCAAAGGCCTTTACAATCCGGCTTACAAAGAAATCTTGCGGGAAGCTCAAACATTATTTTATCTAAAATGAGCTTATCAAGATAAAGCATGTCTTCGGCATAGGTATATGAAACATCGTCGGATTCCTTCAAGGCAAATTCCTCGTCAAAATCCGCTTGCATGCAATATTCCATATCTTTTAAGCACCTGCTGCAGCATACTTTTAAAACAGCGGTAAACTCGCCGTTAACAAATACGCTTCCGCCTTTGAAAGTATAATTCGTTTCGACTGAAACAGGAGCGGAAAGCTCATATTCAATAGGATATTCCTCGCACTGCGGAACCTCGCAAAAATGCGCTTTAAAAGCCTTTCCCGGCTCGTTTTTTGCACTTTCAAGATTTATAAGCACAGTTATCCTCCTTTATGGGCAAACCACACCTGTCTATTATATTTAAATTATGCCGACTTGTCAATGATTATTTGCAGATTTCGTATGTATCGCGGGCAATCATGAGCTCTTCGTTCGTAGGAACAACCATTACAATTACCTTAGAATCAGGAGCGGAGATAATAGCCTCCTTACCGCGGGTATTGTTTAAGTTGTCATCAATTTTAATTCCCAGGAACTCAAGACCCTTAAGCGAATCTCTTCTTACAAGAGCGTCATTTTCGCCTACGCCGCCTGCAAAAGCAATTACGTCAACGCCGCCCATGGCGGCGGCGTAAGCGCCGATATACTTCTTAACTCTGTAGTTAAAGAGCGCTCTTGCGGTAATGCATTTCTGGTCTCCCTGCTCTGCGCCGAGTTCGAGGTCTCTGAAATCGGATGATTTTCCGGAAAGACCGAGCATACCTGACTTTTTGTTTAAGAAAGTAACCGCCTCGTCCGCCGTTTTAAGATTGAATTTATCCATAAGGTAAGGAATAACCGAGGGATCAATATCTCCTGAACGGGTACCCATCGCAAGACCCTCGAGAGGAGTAAGTCCCATAGTTGTATCAACGCACTTTCCGTCCTTAACCGCAGCGAGAGAGGAGCCGTTTCCAAGATGGCAGGAAATCAGCCTTAAGCCCTCCGCAGGTCTGTTTAAAATTTTCGGCACTCTTAAAGAAATATATCTGTGAGAAGTACCGTGGAAGCCGTATTTTCTTATCTGATGCTTTTCATACGCCTCCAGAGGAAGAGCATAAAGGAACGCATAATCAGGCATAGTTTGATGAAAAGCTGTGTCAAAAACGGCTACGTTGGGAATGCCGGGCATTTTTTCCATGCAGGTTTCTATGCCTTTAAGGTTTGCGGGATTATGAAGAGGTCCTAACGGAATATACTCTTTGATTCCCTCGATAACTTCGTCTGTAACAAGCTGAGAAGCTGTAAACTTTTCGCCGCCGTGAAGAACTCTGTGTCCAACAGCCTTAATTTCGTTCATGTTCTTAATAACGCCGTGAACGGGATCTACAAGAGCAGCCAAAACTGCGTCGATCGCTTCGCCGTGAGTAGGCATATCCTGCTCTAACACGAACTTGTCTTTGCCTGCGGGCTTATGCGTTAAAACAGAGCCGGGAATACCGATTCTCTCAACGATTCCCTTAGCTTTAATGCTTTCGTCCGTCATGTCTATTATCTGATATTTTAACGAAGAGCTTCCGGCATTGATTATAAGTATATTTTCCATGTTTCCTTTTCCTTCCTGAAATTAGTTATTCTGCGCCTGAACAGCCGTTAAAGCTACGAGGCTTACTATATCCGAAACGGAGCAACCTCTTGAGAGGTCGTTAACCGGCTTTGCAAGGCCCTGACAGATAGGTCCGATTGCTTCTGCGCCGGCAAGTCTCTGAACAAGCTTATAGCCGATATTTCCCGCCTGGAGATCAGGGAAGATAAGAACGTTGGCATGTCCCGCAACGGTAGATCCGGGACTCTTTAACTGACCGACTTTTTCAATCAGAGCTGCGTCTGCCTGAAGCTCGCCGTCAACCTGAAGCTCGGGAGCCTGCTTCTTAACAAGCTCGTATGCGGTTCTTACCTTATCTACATTTGCATGCTTTGCGCTGCCCTTTGTTGAGAAGGAAAGCATTGCAACCTTAGGCTCGTAGCCTAAGAGGGTTTTTGCAGTTTCTGCAGTGGAAATAGCGATAGTAGCAAGCTCTTCCGCAGTAGGATCGATGCAGATTGCGCAGTCTCCGAAAACGAATTTACCGTTTTCGCCTAAAGAGCAATTGGGAACTTCCATAAGAAATGCACCGGAAACGGTTTTAACGCCGGGCTTTGTTTTAATAATCTGTAAAGCCGGTCTAATGGTGTTTCCCGTTGAATTGATGGCGCCTGCCACCATTCCGTCGGCATCCTGACACTTTATCATCATTGTAGCAAAATAGAGGGGATCCTTTATCTGCTGCTGAGCCTGGCCGAGAGTAATTCCCTTTGCCTTTCTTAATTCATAGAAAAGCTTAGCATACTCTTCAAATTTTTCGGACTTTTCGGGGTCGATTACCGTTACGCCGTCAAGGCTTTTACCGTTAGCAACTTTAACGACTTCATCGGGATTGCCGAGAAGCGTTACCTTTGCAAGGCCTTCTTTCGCGATAATTCCCGCAGCTTCAACCGTTCTGGGTTCGGTGCCCTCGGCAAGAACTATGTGTTTAATGTTCTGCTTTGCCATCTGCTTGATAGAATCCATCAATGCCATTTCAAAATACCTCTTTTCGTAATGCGTTTTTGCTTTATATCTGTTATAATAACTTTAATAACGTATCTCATGATACAACATAATATTATAGCGTAAAAGTCTTGTTTTGAAAAGGATTAATTAATAAAGTATGAAAATTTCAGTCATAATTTGCGAATACAACCCTCTGCATGCAGGGCATGTATACCAAATTGAGAAGACGAGAGAATTAACCGGATGTGATAAAGTAATAGCCGTTATGAGCGGAAGCTTTACTCAAAGAGGAGAGCCTGCGGTATACGACAAGTTTAAACGCACCAAAGCCGCGCTTTTAAACGGAATAGATATGGTCGTCGAGCTTCCTTCCCTTTTTTCTTCCGCAACCGCCGAAAAATTCGCTTGTGGAGGAGTTTTTACGGCAAACAGCTTGGGAGTATGCGACTATTTATCTTTCGGAGCGGAAAACGCAGAGCTAAGCGCATTATATAAAATAGCTTCATTTTTAACTAACGAGCCGGCGGAATATAAAGAGGCTTTAAAAGCCGGGCTTAAAAACAAGCTAAGCTACCCATCAGCAAGAAGGGATGCGCTTTTATCGTACTTTCCCGGTTATGAAGGGCTTATTTCCTCTCCCAACAACATTTTGGCTATAGAATATTTAAAAGCGC
>CAKSBK010000024.1 GCA_934438035.1 uncultured Christensenellaceae bacterium | reverse complement strand
ACACATGTCATTTAACGAAACGCCCGCCGCAGGCAGGGTACACATCGGCTTTTTCGGAAGAAGAAACGCAGGCAAATCAAGCCTTGTAAATGCGTTTTGCTCTCAGCAGCTTTCCGTTGTTTCCGACGTTTTGGGAACCACTACGGATCCCGTTTTAAAATCAATGGAGCTTTTGCCCTTAGGCCCGGTGGTTATAATAGATACGCCGGGATATGACGACGAGGGCGAGCTCGGAAGCTTAAGGGTAAAAAAGACCAGGGAGGTTATTGACAAGGCGGATATAGCGATACTTGTTGTTTCTGCCTGCGAGGGCTTAAAGGAAGCGGATAAAGAGCTTTTGGAGCTTTTTAAAAAGAGAAATACCGATTATATAATCGCATATAATAAATGTGATATCGCAAAAAGAGGCGAGCTAAAGGAAAATGAAATTTACGTAAGCGCAAAAACGGGGGAAAATATAGAGCTTTTAAAAAATACCGTCGCACGACTTACAAAGAAAAACGAAAACGACAAGAGAATCGTCGGAGACCTTATAAAAGAAGGGCAGACCGTAATTTGCGTTACGCCTATAGACAGCGCTGCTCCCAAGGGCAGGCTTATTTTGCCGCAGCAGCTTGTTATAAGGGATATTATAGATTCGTGCGCAATCTGCGTTGTAACAAGAGAGACGGAGCTTAAAAAAACGCTTTTAAGCTTAAAGGAAAAGCCGGCGCTTGTAATAACGGATTCTCAGGCGTTTAAAATAGTTTCGGATATAGTGCCTAAAGATATTAAGCTTACGTCGTTTTCTATTTTAATGGCAAGATATAAGGGCTTTTTAGAGACTGCGGTTAAGGGAGTATGCGCCATAAAAACGCTTAAGGACGGAGATACCGTAATTATAAGCGAGGGCTGCACTCATCACAGACAGTGCGAGGATATAGGCACGGTTAAGCTTCCCAAATGGCTTTGCGATTATACGGGAAAGAAGCTCAACATAAAGTTTACCTCCGGAAGAGAGTTTCCCTATGATTTAAAAGAGACGAAGCTCGTTATACATTGCGGCGGATGCATGCTTAACGAAAAGGAGATGAAAAGCCGCATGGAGCGCGCTTTAGACGCAGGGGTTCCCTTTACTAATTACGGCACGGCGATAGCGCTTTTTACGGGAATATTGGAAAGGAGCTTAAGTCCGCTTGAAATTTTGGCGGAAGATAAGTAAAAATTCCTTCATATGCAGAAAACAAAACCGCAAATTGCAAAACAGCGCAAAAAATGCAATCGGCAAGCGGTAAAATGCAAAATGAAAGAAAAATTTATGCAAATGTATACTTTATGCAAATAAACGCCCCCCGGCGGCTTTTGCGAAATAAAATATTCATATTTTCGGTATAAATATAAAAAATGCGCCTAATAAAGCTGTAAAAACGTGCAAAATTGCAAGAAAAATTATTAATTTTCGCATATAGCTACTTGCAAAATTCGAAAAATATGGTATCCTATAAAATAGTTAAAAAATTTTTTGGAGGAATAACTTCATGAACAGGAAAACATTACGCATTGCTGCACTTCTTCTTGTGCTTGTCATGTCCGCTCTTATGTTTGCTGGCTGCGGTCAGAAGGCGGATTCCAACGGTGACGGAGCAAAGAAATACACCATCTATTCCGATAAGGCTTTCCCGCCTTTTGAGTATCTTGACGAAGAATCCGGAGAATATGTAGGTCTCGATATGGATATTCTTGCGGCTGTCGCTAAAGATCAGGGCTTTGAATACGAGGTTAAGAACGAGGGCTTTGACCCCGCTATGACCGCCGTTCAGACCGGTCAGGCAGACGGTATGATCGCAGGTATGACGATTAAGCCCGAAAGAGAAGAGACCTTTGATTTCTCGGACGGCTATTTTGAAGACGGCTCTATACTCGTTGTTGCCGCTGACAGCAGCATTTCTTCCGAGGCTGATTTACAGGGCGCTAAGGTTGCCGCTAAGACGGGCACCGTTTCTGCGGACTACACCGAGTCTATTAAAGATAAGTACGGCCTTACGATAACCTATTTCGAGGATTCTCCCTCTATGTATCAGGCGGTTATGACGGGCGCGGCTGTTGCTTGCTTTGAAGACTTCTCCGTTATCGGCTGGGCTATTAAGAACGACGGCACCAGCTTAAAGACCGTAGGAGACGTTGTTAACCCCGGTTATTACGGCTTTGCGGTTAAGAAGGGCGAAAATGCAGAGCTTTTAGAGCTCTTCAACGCAGGTCTTGCAAACATCAAGAAGTCCGGCGAGTATGACAAGCTGCTTGCAAAATACGGCTATTGATATTAAGCGGAATATTTTTACTTAAGACAAATTAATTTCAGGCAAACCCGGCAGTGGCTTTGTCACGCCGGGTTATTGCCGTTAAAGTGAGTTTTTTATGGATTTTACGAGAGTTTTTGACAATGCAATGCCCTTGCTTTTAAACGGACTCGGGCTGACTGTTTTGGTATCTGTCGCAGGCATTATATTAGGCCTTCTGCTGGGTCTTATAATATGTTTTATGGACAGGTCAAAGGTGGCGGTGTTGAGAGGCATTGCCAGGGTATATGTATGGTGCGTAAGAGGAACGCCTATGATGGTTCAGGCGCTGCTTATCTTTTTTGCGTTCCCGCAGCTTATTCAGCTTTTTAACAAGGGCTTTACAATAGACCAGGTTACGGCGGGCATAATTACGCTTACGCTTAATGCGGGTGCATATATGTCGGAAATTTTCAGAGGCGCCATCGCCGCGGTTGACGTAGGACAGATTGAGGCTTCAAGAAGCTTGGGACTTACAAACAGAACGACGATGTTTAAGGTCGTTTTGCCGCAGGCGTTTAAAATCTGTGCGCCTTCATTGGTTAACCAGTTTATAATTACCATAAAGGATTCTTCGCTTCTCTCCGTAATAGGTCTTTCCGAGCTTTTGAATCAGGCGAAGGCTTTTGCGGGGTCAACTTTCGTATATTTCCCGACATACATTACGGTTGCAGCTTTCTACCTTATAATTCTGTCGGTATTGATGATAATATCAAAGAGAGTGGAAAAGAGGCTGAGGCATGAATAAGAAAATAATCGTTAAAGATTTACATAAAAGCTTTGGCAAGCTTGACGTGTTAAAAGGAATAGATATGGAGATAAGCGAGGGAGAGGTCGTATGCTTAATAGGTCCCTCCGGCTCGGGAAAATCCACATTTCTTCGTTGCTTAAACAAGCTTGAGGTGGCGACTTCCGGCACTATAATCGTAGACGGATATCAAATTACCGACAAGAAAACGGACATAAATAAAGTAAGAGAGAATATTGGAATGGTTTTTCAGCAGTTTAATCTGTTTGAACATATGACCGTTCTTAAAAATATAATGTTTGCGCCTTTGGAACATAAAATAGCCTCAAAACAGGTTATAGAAAACGAGGCGAGACAGCTTCTTGATAGGGTAGGTCTTGCAGATAAGGCGGATAATTACCCGCGCCAGCTTTCGGGCGGGCAGAAGCAGAGAGTCGCAATAGCACGTTCACTTGCGATGCACCCCGATTTAATGCTGTTTGACGAGCCTACGAGCGCGCTTGACCCGGAAATGGTAGGCGAGGTTCTTTCCGTTATGAAGGAGCTTGCAAAGACGGGCATGACCATGGTTGTGGTTACTCACGAAATGGGCTTTGCAAGAGAAGTGGGAGACAGAGTCGTGTTTATGTCTGACGGCGTAATAGTCGAGGAGGGAACTCCCGAGGATATTTTCAATCCTCCCAAAGAAGAAAGAACAAAAGATTTCTTAAGCTGCGTGCTTTAAAAATTATAAAAATTCTTCCCCGGCGGCGTCGGGGAGTTTTTTTGCTCTGAAAACGAAATAGCTCAAAAGCATTTAACGCACGAAAAAAAGCCTGCGTATAAAAACCGTGTGAAAAACAAAAAGCGCCGCTCTTTTAACAGGGCGGCGTTTGCGATAAAAAACCGGGAAAACGACGTTTTCCCGGCAGCTCTTTAAAAATCCGATAAGCGGCGCAGCTTTTTTTTAAAGAGCAAACTCTTTAAAAAACTATTTATTATCCTGCGCGTCTTTCTGCTGAGAAGCGGCCTCTTTTTCTCTTGCTACGCGCTCTTCTTCCTTTTGATTTTCTCTTTCCGCCCATTCGGTCGCCTTTTCGGTGCCCTTATTGACTACGTTTACCGCCGTCCTTCCGATATCCTTGCCGAGCTTTTTAAAATCTCTTCCTACAGATTTAAAGCTGTCTTTTAATGACATAATGGTTCCTCCTTTAAAATGTCTTAGTTTTTGCCGCTGCGAATAAGCTTCGGGCGCAGCTTGTTTAAATAAATATAATTTACTTTGTCTATGGCGATATCCAATGCGACAAAGGTAATCGCTCCTAAAATTGCAAGCGCCGCAATAAGCGCAGCGCTCATATCCGAAAATTCGCTTATGAGGTCTCCTAATGGGAAAACGACGAGCAGAAGAAGATATATAGCGCCGCAGGCGGTGAAAAACATACCCATCTTTATTACCCATTTTACTATAGACGATTTAAGCTTGTCTATATGTATTTTTACCATAGGATAATAGCCTAACAGAAGCACGTAAAACAAAGAAAGCTCTTTATCTATGATTGCCGTTAACGCTACAAGGCTTACGGCGGCGTATAAGGTAAAGCACCAGGTTTTTCCGCATTCCGTAAGCACAATCATCATAAGTATGGAGCAAAGGCAGGGCACTGCGTAAGTTGCTACGGGAATGACGTTTCCGAGCAGCATAAGGCAGAGCATAACCGCGCCCATAACTCCGCAAAAAGCAATTTTTTGACTTTTTCGCTTCATATGTTTATTCCTTTAGAACAAATAATTTACAAGTATCATTACGAGACCCAGAGCCGCTAAAATTATGCCGGTAATGCGGTTTAGGGTTTTTGCGGACGCCTTGTTTGCGAGCCTTGCGGCAATCTGTGCAAACAGAAGCGTGGAGGCGATGCAGAACACAAGCGCCCATACGTCTCCCACTCCGCCTATTGCGAAGTGGCTTACCGCACCCGTTAAAGCGGTAAAGCTCATTATAAACACGCTTGTACCCACGGCGGTTTTAAGCTCGTAGCCCAGAACGGAAGTGAGTATAAGAAGCATCATCATTCCGCCGCCCGCGCCCATAAAGCCGCATATAAGGCCTATAACCGTTCCGCCGATTACGGATTGCACCGCCCTCTTCTTTTTTGAGACTGAGAGCATTTTTTCTTTCGTCGTCATGACGGGCTTTACAATAAACTTAATTCCCAGGAGGAACGTCATAAACACCGAAAAGCCGCCCATTGTGGTTTTGGGCACAAGGCTTGAAAGGTAACTGCCGAGAAGGGTAAATAAAAGAACGGTCACCATCATTATAAGCCCGTTTCTTATATCTATATTCTTGTTTTTTCCGTAAGTATACGCAGAGGCGGCGCTTGCCAAGACGTCGCTTGCAAGGGCTATGCCGATTGCCTGATAAGGATCCATGCCGAGAAAGGTTATAAGCATTGGGCTTATAACTGCGGCGGCGCTCATTCCGGCAAAGCCGGTCCCCAGCCCTGCGCCGATTCCGGCGATAAAGCATACTATAAATTTTATAAGCATAATAACGCACTTTCATATATTTAAAAATTAGTACATTAATTATACTATCATGTTTTGACGTGCGCAATAGTAAATAATATGTAAAATAATAAAAACGGAGTTAAGCGGCAAACTAATATACTATGGAAATAGAGCAGGAAATGTGATATAATAACTCATTAAGAATGCGAGAGGGCAATATGTACGATATAGCGATAATAGGAGCCGGACCGGCAGGGCTGTGTGCGGCGATATATGCAAAAAGAGCGGGCAAGGACGTAGCTGTTTTTGAAAAGACGGCGCCCGGCGGACAAATAGGAAAAACGCACAAAATGGAAAATTACCCCGGTATAATTTCCGTTTCTGGCGCGGATTTTGCGCTTACGTTAAAAAAGCAGATTCAGCGGCTGGGAATAAACACCGTGCTTCTTGAAATTGAAAAATTGCAGCCTGTGTCCGAAGGCTTTAAGCTTTTTTCGGGAGAGCTTACTTATTACGCAAAAACGGTTATAGTTGCGACGGGCGCAAGAGCAAGAAGGCTTAATATCCCGGGAGAAACGGAATTAACGGGCTCGGGAGTATCCTACTGCGCAACCTGCGACGGTAATTTCTTTAAGGGAATGGAGGTTGCCGTAATCGGCGGGGGAGATACCGCCCTGGAGGACGCCTTATATTTAAGCGATATTTGCAGAAGCGTTAAGGTTATTCACAGAAGAGCCGAGCTTCGAGCGCAAAAGGCGCTGATTTCACGCGCGAAAGAGCGCAAGAACATAGAGTTCATATTAAACGCAAAGCCCGTTCGCTTTAAGGGCGGCTTTGAGCTTTGCGAGGTGGAATACGAAACCGGGGACGGAGAAAGAAAATCGATAGAAGCCTCGGGCGCGTTTATCGCTGCGGGAAACACGCCGGACAGCGCTTTTTTAGAGGGCGTTTGCGAGCTTGACGAGGCGGGCTACGTCTGCGCGGGGGAGGATTGCTTAACAACCTGCCCGGGTCTGTTCGCGGCGGGGGATTTAAGAAAAAAGAAGCTAAGACAGGTTGTAACGGCGGTAAGCGACGGGGCTAACGCAGCGGCTTCCGCAATAGAATATATAAACAAAAAGGACGGCGTAAGGGAATATCCCGACCGCTGGTGTTATTAAAGACGGAGGAAATATGAGCGGCAGAATGTTCGGAACGGACGGCGTAAGGGGAATCGCCAACGATACGTTAACGGGGGAACTCGCATATAAGCTCGGGCAGGCAAGCGCCGAGGTTTTGACGGGCGAGGTTCATCGTGCAAAAATACTTATAGGAATGGACACGAGAATATCTGCGGATATGCTGGAGTTTGCAATGGTTGCGGGAATATGCTCCGCAGGGGCGGACGCCTGCACATTAGGCGTTATTCCCACATCCGCAGTTGCGCATTTAACCCGTTTTTACGAAGCGGACGCAGGCGTTGTTATAAGCGCTTCGCATAATTCGTATGAATATAACGGGATTAAAATTTTTAACGCCAACGGCTACAAGCTTGCGGACGAAATAGAAGATAAAATTGAAGAGCTCGTGAAAAACGGCTGCAATAGACCGCTCCCCACGGGAAACGGAGTGGGAAAAAGGGTTAAGCTTAAAAACGGAAACGAGGAATATATTAAATTTCTTCTCGGAACCACAAATGAAAGCTTGCAGGGAATGAAAATAGTGCTTGACTGCGCAAACGGAGCCTCTTCAATAGTCGCTCCCGAGGTATTTAAGCGCCTGGGCGCAGAGGTTTACTGCTATTTTAATTCACCGGACGGTACAAATATAAACGACAACTGCGGCTCTACGCATCCCGAAAACCTTTCAAGGCTTGTTTCCATGAAAGGAGCGGATTTGGGCCTTGCGTTTGACGGAGACGCAGACAGATTAATCGCCGTTGACGAGTTCGGAAGACTTATTAACGGAGACAGGGTTATGGCTATAAACGCCATAGACATGAAGGAGAGGGGCGCTTTAAAGAAAAACGTTCTCTGCGCAACCGTAATGAGCAATTTAGGTCTTGAGCTCGGGCTTAAGGAATACGGAATAAAAGTGGTTAAGACGGACGTCGGAGACAGATACGTTTTGGAAGAGATGTTAAAGAGCGGATATAACCTCGGCGGGGAGCAGAGCGGTCACGTTATTTTCCTTGACCATAACACGACGGGCGACGGAATTTTAACGGGAATCCAGCTTGCAAGCGTGCTTAAGAGGAAAAACAAGACGTTATCCGAGCTTGCAAACGCGATAAACATATTGCCGCAGGTGCTGGTTAACGCAAAGGTGAGCGAAGAAAAAAAGAGGCTTTATTCCGAGGACGAGCGCATTATCGAAGAGATACGCGCGCTTGAGAAGCAGATGCACGGCAAAGGAAGAGTGCTTATCCGTCCCTCGGGAACGGAGCCGCTTGTAAGAGTAATGATAGAGGGAGAGCAAAGAAATTTCATAGAGAAAAAGGCGGCGGATATGGCAAGGCTCATTGAAGAGCGCCTTTCATAAGGAGGATTTATGTGCGGAATAGTCGGATACATCGGTAAAAGAGACGTTGTAAACGTGCTTACGGAGGGACTTAAAAAGCTGGAATACAGAGGATATGACAGCGCGGGCATTGCCTTTGCCTCCGAGGGCAGGCTGAATATATATAAGAAAAAGGGCAAGGTGCAGTTTTTATGCGACATGCTTTCCGGGATTTGCGAAAAAAATTCCGTAGGCATAGGTCATACGAGGTGGGCTACACACGGCAAGCCCTCGGACGAAAACGCGCATCCGCATACGGACGAAAGCGGAAATATCGCCGTAGTTCATAACGGAATAATAGAAAACTACATTAAATTGAGAGAATGGCTCTCTCAAAAGGGAATACATTGCAAGACCGAGACGGATACCGAGGTTATAGCGCATATTATTAACCTCTATTACGAGGGCGATTTGCGGCTTGCGGTTCAGAAAACTCTTGCGGTGCTTGAGGGAAGCTATGCCATAGGCGTTATCTGTGCAAACGAGCCAGACGTAATGGTGTGCGCAAAGAGCGGAAGCCCGCTCATAGTAGGTCTCGGAATAAACGAAAACTTTATCGCTTCGGATTTTCCCGCAATTATAGAATATACGAGAAATTGCTATATTTTAGAGGATAACGAAATCTGTGAGATAACAAAGGATTCCGTAAAGGTTTACGACGAATTCGGGAAAAGAGTCGTAAAAAAGACTTATGTTGTTGATTGGGACGTCTCTCAGGCAGAGAAATCGGGCTTTGAGCATTTTATGCTTAAAGAGATTTTCGAACAGCCGAGGGCGCTTAACGATACTCTTATGACAAGAGTAAAGAACGGCAGAATAGACCTTAGCGCAGACGGAATTAAAGAGGATATGCTTAGGGGCGTAAAGAGAATAACCGTCGTCGCCTGCGGAACGGCGGCTCATGCGGGTTATGCCGGAAGAACGGTTATAGAGAAGCTTGCGAAAATTCCGACTCAGGTGGATATAGCGTCGGAATTCAGATACAGAGACCCCATTATAGAAAAAGACGAGCTCGTTATAGTAATAAGCCAGTCCGGGCAGACGGCGGATACAATAGAGGCAATGCGCGAGGCAAAAAGAAGAGGCGCAAAAACCCTTGCGATAACAAACGTCGTAGGAAGCACGGTTTCAATCGAGGCCGACGCGGTTTTACATACCAGAGCGGGCGTGGAAATTGCGGTTGCGTCAACAAAGGCGTATATAACTCAGCTTATGGCGCTTTATATGATAGCACTTGAGCTTGGAAGAATTAACGGCGTACTCTCAGAGGATAAATATTCTTATTATCTTGAAGAGCTTGAAGGTATGAGTGAAAAGAGCAGACT
>CAKSBK010000023.1 GCA_934438035.1 uncultured Christensenellaceae bacterium | reverse complement strand
GGTGTATGCTCCGTAAAAGCGGACGTACTCTCCCGGGCTTAAAAGAGGAATCGAGCCCACGCAAACGAGAAGCTCGCCCTCGTGGTCAAGCTCCAAAACGGTATATGCGTTATCCTCGTTTCTGTATATTATATCTATTATGGTTCCCTCAACAAACGTCACCCCGGCGCACCTCCTTACTTCATTATACAGTAAAATCCTCCGTAAATCATCAGAGCCGTAAATTTTTTACCGGCTTAAGCTTTCCCGGAGTAACGGAATATTTTTTCTTAAACGCCCTTATAAAATAGCTTACGTTATTAAAGCCGCACAAAAGCGCCGCCTGCAAAACGCCTGCTCCGCCGCTTAAAATAAGCGCACGCGCGCGCGTAAGCCGGTAATCGATTAAAAATTCCACGGGCGGCATGCCCAACGCTCCGGTAAAGCATCTTATGGCCTCCGTCTTGCTTATTTTTGCCGCCCCGGCAATATCGTTAAGCGAAATTTCCCGTGCATGGTTTTCGTAAATAAAGGTAAGCATTTTCTGCATTCTTGCACGCTTTATCATATCCGCTCGGCTTTTTTTCTTTAAAAAAACGTCGGCATACTTTTCTTTAAGCTCCGCCCAAAGAAGACATAGCTGCGCATGAATCTCAAGCTTGTTATCCTCTTTATTTTCGCAAAGCAAAAGCGTCTTTTTAAGCTGCGCCGAAATATCCTTGTTTTTAGCGTCGTCTCCTCTAAAAACCAGGTATTCTCTTTCGCTTGATATTACGGGCAAAACGTATTCCTCGTAAATATCGGAAAACTCTTCAGAGATAAAGCTTCCCGAAAAAAGTATGTTCGGAAGCGTCGCTCCGTTTTTTGAGCGTATTTCATGAAGCGCCCGGGAATTTATAAAAAGGCTGTCGCCCACAAACAAAAGTATTTCCTCTCCTCCGACGCATACTCTCGCCTCTCCCTCTTTTAAATACATCCACTCAAATTCGTCGTGCCAATGCCAATCGACATAGCCCTTGTCAAAAGCGTGAACGTCGTCTATATAATATTCAAATTGAAAGCCGGGAGTTCCGTGGCAGATAAGCTCCCTTAACGTTTCGTCGGTATTGATTTTGGTAACCTTCATAATATCGCCGCCTTTAAATTTGGTGATATTGTACTATAAATAAGCTATATAACGCAAGTATTTTTAAAATTTTAGGTATATAATGCAAATGAACATTTAATAAAGAGGCTTGTAATGAAAAACAATTATAACTTAACGCTGTTTTCCTGCTTTACGGGATATGTGGTTCAGGCGATTGTCAACAACTTTCTTCCGCTGCTGTTTATTACGCTGCAAAGGGAATATTCGCTTGAGCTTTCGCAGATAACATTGCTCATAACAGTAAATTTCGCTGTTCAGCTCTTAACGGATATCGCCTGCGCAAAGCTTATAGATTTTATAGGCTACCGCGCCTCCGCAATTACGGCGCATATATTCTGCGCTGCGGGGCTTATATTTCTGACGTTTCTTCCCTCGCTTATGCCCGCTGCATTTTCGGGGCTTATAATCTGTGTGGTTATATATGCGGTCGGCGGCGGCATGATTGAAGTGCTCGTAAGCCCCGTAACCGAGGGCTGCCCCACCAAAAACAAAGAAAAGGCGATGAGCCTTCTTCACTCCTTTTACTGCTTCGGACATATGGGAGTAGTTCTTATATCGACGTTGTTTTTTGCGGCGTTTTCCGTGGAGCATTGGCGCATACTTGTTGCGCTTTGGGCTTTAATACCGATTTTTAATATATTTACCTTCAGTATTTGCCCGATAAATACGCCTGCTCAAGAGGGAGAGCGCAGCTTAAAGATAAGAGACCTTTTTAAAAGCGGCGCATTTTGGGTATTGTTTTTTATGATGCTGTGCGCCGGTGCCTCCGAGCAGGCCGTAAGCCAATGGGCTTCCGCCTTTGCCGAAAAGGGCCTTAACGTTTCAAAAACGCTCGGCGATATTTTGGGGCCTATGGCGTTTGCGCTTGCGATGGGGCTTTCGCGAATGTTCTATGCAAAAAAAGAAAAGGGCTTACAGCTTGACCGCTTCATTATTTTAAGCCTTATACTCTGTGTATTGTCATATCTTGCCATTTCGCTTATTCCCGTTCCCGCAATAGGGCTTATCGCCTGCGCATTATGCGGCTTTTCTGTGGGCATACTTTGGCCGGGAACCTTCAGCACCGCCGCACGCACCTTTAAAAACGGCGGCACCGCCATGTTTGCGCTTCTTGCGCTTGCGGGTGATATCGGCTGCATGACGGGCCCTACTCTTGCCGGCGCGGTTTCAAACGCAGCGGGGGGCAGCCTTTCAACGGGGCTTTTATCCGCAATTATATTTCCCCTCGCCATGCTCGCCTGCGCCGTTTTCAATCTAAAGCACGACGGAAAAGGATTGAAAATAAAAAGCTGAGTTCTTGTTTTATTTACCCGTTTTCCGCAAACAAAAATTTCGAGCCTACGCGTTCCGAACGAAGAGAGGAACGCATAGCCGAAAAAAGTTGGTAGTCAAGCGAAGTAAAAAAAACCGAGCGTAAGCGATAGTTTTTTAGAGCAAGCGCCGCCGTGCCTTTGGGCGGAAGAGGAGGGGCAGTCCGTAAAACCAAGCCGTGATTTTCGTTTATGAAAATTGCGGCGGGTTAAAAGGACTTGCCCTGACGTTGTGCCTTTTTGGGATAGAGCCGGAATGTCGAACTTTATTATCATAAATAAAAGAGCGCCGTAAGGCGCATATGAAATATGAAACTTAAAAAAGAAGCTCGAAACCTCACATTCCCCCGCAAACAAAAGCTCCGAGCGACAGCGTTCCGAGCGAAGGGAGGAACGCTTTACCGCACAAAGGTGGTAGGCAAACGTTTTGCAAAAAACCGAGCGGAGCGACCGTTTTTTGCAATTAGTGCAGCCGTGCCTTTGGGCGGAAGAGGAGGGGCAATGACATATAAAAGCACTTCCGCTTTAGCGGGAGTGCGTAAGATTGTCATTTGCCCCGACGTGTTAGGTTATCACCAAATACCTCCCTCCGTCAAGGTCTATAACCCCCTCGGGCGCGGTGCGGTAAGCCTTCATTACCTCCCACGGGTCTTGAGAAGTGCCCAAAACAAGAGTCATTCCGCTGTTTTTCGGCGTTTCTTCTCCTAAAGTAATTCCGCAAACGGTTTTAACGGAAGCGCATTTTTCCGCATACGGATATATTACCGTGCATACTCTGAGTTCAATATCCCTTCCGCTGCCCTCGGCAACGGCATATTCGCAGAATATTGCGGGCTTTGCGGTATATTCCGGCGAAACGTCTGCGGAAACCTCCGTTTCAAACGGCGCCTCAAGCTTTGCGCTTTTCATTCCATCCTCAACCGTCGTATAGCAAACGGTGACGTAAAAACTGCCCTTTAAGCTTATCGAGCCGTTTTTGCAAACTGCGTCCGAAACCTCCGCAGACGCAGAGGAAGTAAGCACTCTTGAAGCCTCGGGCAAATTTTCGGGAATGCTTAAAAGTGTGCGCACCATTCTTTTTTGCGGACGTCCCGAAGAAATCTCTTCAACGCAGGCGTTGTCATATTTAAGCTCATATTCGTTTTTAACGCAATATGCGTCTAAAGCGAGATTTGCCTCGCAGTATTCTCCCGACTTTATCGCTATATCAATGCTGCAGTCGTAGTTTAGCACGTCGGGGCTCACCTCGTCTTTTTCAACATACAGCCCGGAAGGAACTGCGTAAAGCTCCGGCTCTCCCTGCCCGCTTACCGCTATAAACTGGCTGAAAGGGACAGTCTCGTTCATATATTGCAGCGGCGCGTTTTTATCCGTTCCCAAATACACTATATTAAGCCTAAGCTCGCCTTCTAAAGCAATTCTTCCGGTATCTCTGTGAATATCCGTAATAAATGCGGCGGAGGAGGTAAAAAGCACCTTTTTTACCTCGGGCATATTCTGCCCTATGGTTATTCTTCCCTGAGTCCTCGCCTCGGCGGCTTTAATATCGCTTATCTTAAAGAGCTTTGCGGTCTGTGCTTTAACCTGCGCACCCTCGGTGTCGGGGTAAACTATCTCCCTGTTTGTACCCGCAAAAATATACGAGCACAGCTTGCTTTTTATATCTACGCTGCGAGCGGAGGCGGAATATGCGGTATCCGTAACCGACGTAACCGCAGCGGCGCTCATATCCTCCGTATACGCTCCCGCCGCGGAAAATTCAAAATCACAGCGGGCGTCAAAGCTCATGGGCTCGCCCTCCGCCGTGACGTATAATATCTGGTAAAGTACGCTGCCCTTTACGGTTACGCTCCCGGAGGAGCAAAGAGTTCCCGCCGTTTTAGCGGTTGCGGACGCGCATAGCAAACATGATATATCCGGCATTCCCGAGGGTATTTCCAGCCTGCCCTCTATGTAGGAATCTGCGGTGTCAGTTATTCCCCTTGCGCATAAGACGCTGTTATTCTCCATAAATTCCTCCTTATAAATTTTCTATGCGTATCCAATAGCCTTTTCCGGAATCGGACACGCCATATACGTTAAAGCCGTTTTTGACGCCGTTATTAATTCCGCTTGCGGGCAGAGCCACTGCGTTTGCAAATTTGTTTCCGTCTTTATACAGCTCGCCCGTGTAATAATGCCATCGCCCTCTTTGTGACGGCAGCTCGTGAAGAACCCATCTTGAGCCGGGATATGCCTTTTTAAAAGGAGAGTCCGCAAGAGGCGTCTTCTTCAGCGGACACTCTAACGTTTCGTGCGCTTCGCTTGCCGCTAAAGAAAGATCGTCTTTTTTGCGCTCCTGCTTTTCAAAGTCTTTTAAATCGGGCAAATTGTTTTTTATAGTATTTTCGTCCTCTTTTTTATCCTCTTTTGCCTGAGCGGGCGCAATATCCCTCTTTATTTCGGCGTCTGTTTTTGCGCTTATGAGCTTTCTTGCCCTCGCCCAGTTAAAGGGAGCCGTTTGTCCTCTTACGGCAAGCTTTTCTCCCACGGCGACAGCGCATATCCCTCCTACCTCCTGCGGCAGCGTTCCGCTTTGGGAGGAAAGCCGGTAATATCCCTTGTTGTCAAAAATGTATATATCTCCCTCGGCGCTTTTGTTTTTCCACGTAAGGCTGTAGCGGCAGGCTCCGTTTTTTATCACGGTAAAAACGCCCTCCGCTTCGCCCTTTAAAATTATAGCTTTCTTTGCAAAGTCCATAACGTTTCCTCCTTAAATAATATTTATGCCGAAAACTCGCTTTAATGCTTGCGGCAAATAAAAAATGCGCTGTTCATAGAATTTTTACACTAAATTTCCCGCGTTGTGATAAAATATAATTACCTTAAGGAGAAGTATATGATAAGCGTAGAAGAGCTTACAAAAGAATATGACAAATTGACGGCGCTTTACGCCGTAACCTTCGGGCTTAAAAAAGGCTCCGCTCTCGGCGTTCTCGGGCAGGCGGGCTCGGGAAAGAGCACGCTTTTAAATATAATCTGCGGAGTAACCTCGCCCACCTCGGGAAGCGTTAAAATATGCGGAAAGGATATTTCAAAAAGTCCCGTTGAATGCAAAAAAAAGACGGGCTATATGCCGGAGGAGCCTCCCGTTTACCCCGACATGACCGTAGGCGAATATCTTGACTTTGTCTGCCGCATAAAAAAAGTAGATAAAATACGCAGGATTTCAGAAATCATGAGGTTAAAAGAGGCGGCGGCTTTAAACGTTTCAAACGACGTGATAATATCCTCCTTAAACAGGCTTTGCCGGCAGAAGCTCTCTTTGTGTCAGGCGCTTGCGGGAGAACCGGAAATACTTTTGTTTGACGAGCCCACAAAAAAGCTGGACGCCTCGGAGGCTTATGAGCTTATAACCTTAATTAAAGCTTCAATAAAGGGAAGGACCGTGGTTTACGCCACAAAAGACCTCCCTGAATGCGTGGATATGTGTGAAAACGTAATGATATTAAACCGAGGGAGAATAGCCGTTAACAGTACGCTTGCAAGGCTTTCCGCAGAGGTTTCCGAAATGAAGCGCATAAAATTAAGAGCGCTTTGCCCAAGGTCTCGCGCGATGCTTCTTTTTAAAGACATTCCGGATATTAAGGACTGTGAAATTTTAACTGCGGACGAAAAGGGCGCTCTTGACGTCGTTCTTACTTACCCAGCAGATAAAGATTTAAGAAAGCTGCTTTGGCAAAAATCTCAGGAAAGCAACATTCCCGTTTTGGAAATGAAACAGCTTAACATATCTCTCGAAGACATTTACCTGCAGATAAGCGCGGAAAGATAGGTTGAATTGAAGGCTATATTTTTAAAGGAATTAAAATCATATTTATCGGGAACAAACGGCATTGCTTTTTTATCGCTGTTTTTGTTTGCGTTCGGATTCTTTTTTTCAAAGGACTGCCTTCTTGCGGGAACAAACCGTCTGCCTGCCGTCTGTTCGGATATGAGCTATGCGCTGATACTCTTAACGCCGCTTTTAACCGTCGGCATGTTTCCTCAGGAAAGGAAAAACAACACCTGGGGAATAATGCTGTCTTACCCTGTAACCTTAACGCAAACGGTTCTCGCAAAATACTTTGCCGCCATGGCGGTTTGCGTCGCATGCGTCGCCTTTACCTGGATTTATGCGCTTGTGCTTTTAATATTCACGAATGTGTTTATAGGTGAATTTATAATGAATCAAATAGGGCTTACGCTTCTTTTGGCGGCCTATGTCGCAACGGGCGAAGCCGTGAGCTCCTTTTCGCGGCGCAGGCTTTCCGCTGCGGCAATAACCGTATCCGCACTGTTTATAATGTTTCTCGTAAGCAAGTCCTCATCTTTTATTTCCGAAGAGACCATAAGCGGCTTTTTAAAGCTTATTTCACCGTATTCGGCATACGCCGGCATTCCCTCGGGGACGCTTCGCCTTTCGGGCGCGGCATATCTTATTATGTTTAGCGCGCTTTGTATAGTTATAACCGTAAGAAACGTCGAATATGAAAGGAGCCGCGGCATATGAAAAAGGACATTAAAACGGCAGCTTTTTTCAAAAAACCACAAAAGCTGAAAAATTTCGCCATAGCCGCAGCAGCGGTTCTTGCGGTAGCTTTGGCGGCAATATTTTCCGCAATAGAAACCTCGGGCGGCGCCGTTTACGATTTTACCCAAAACAGCCTTTATTCTCTTTCCGATAAAACCGTAAACGTTCTTGACGAATTGGAAACGGATATAAGCATATACACCCTCTATTCCCCGGGAAACGGCAACGAGACCATAGAAACGCTTTTAAAAAGCTACGCCGCAAAAAGTAAAAAGGTAAGCATAAAAAACGTCGATCCCTCGGGGCCGAGAACGGAGCTGTCCTTTGCGGAAAACGCCGCCTCGCTCTCCGCCGGCTCAATTATAGTGGCTAACAAAGACGGCTCAAGATATTCCGTTTTAAGCTCGGGCTCCATGTATGTTACGGATCAAAAGACGCTTGCCTCCTGTTTTCGCGCGGAAAACAAAATAACAACTGCCGTAAACTATGCCGCAACGGGAAGCATTGTAAGAATACGCCTGCTTTACGGTCATCAGGAAACGGCGGATTCCGAGCTTACCGAGTTTAAAAGCTATCTTGACCTTTTAAACTACAGCGTGCTGCGCTACGACTATCTTCGTTCGTCTTCCCCGCTTGACCCCAAAACGGATATCTTAATTGCCGTATCTCCCAAAACGGATTTTTCTTCGGAGGAGCTTAAGGCCATAAAGACGTTTATGCAGAACGGCGGAACCTTTATTCTGCTTTTGGACAACGCATATTATTCCGACTCTACCCATGCCGTAGAAAAAACGGAGAGGGATCAGCCCCGCTTAACCCAGCTTTTAAAGGAATACAATTTAAGCGTGAATTTTGACGTGCTTGTAAGTGAAAACCCCGAAAACGCGGGGCTTCGTTCAACGGCGCTCATAACGGAGCCCTATGAAAACTCGCCTGTTACGGGAAACGCCGTGCTTTCCGAATGCTCGTCAATAAGCATACTTTCGGACGCAAACGCCGTTGTAACTCCGCTTTTTAAAACGAAAAGCCAAACCTACTCCTCTCCTACGGCTTACGGTATAGACCTGCAAAAAAAAGAGACCTCTCCTTCCGGCAGCTTTATAACCGCAGCGCTTTCAAAAGGCGAAAACAGCAAGCTGATAGTGTTTTCCACCTCCTCTTTTCTTAATAACAGCGAATTTTTGACGGATATAAACAATACCCTTATATCAAAAACGCTTGCTCTTACGGATATAGGTCTTCCCGTTATAGAGCTTGAGCCAAAAGAAATTTACGAGGTTTTTGAAATAAAAAGCGGCTTTGTAAGAGCGTTTTTAACGGCGGTTATCGCGGTAATTCTTCCCGTTTCCGTTGCCGTTTTGCTGTATTTAAGGCGGCTTAAGCGCTTAAAGCCCGATATATTCCTAAAGAAAAAGATGTAGAAATAATTACGTTTTCAATGCATATACTCGTTGAAAACGTTTTTTTTGAAATTTTTTTAGAATATTGATTGCTCCGCTTTTCGGTGATAACCTTTAAATACCGTAAAGGAAAACAAAGAAAAAGGAGAAGAAAAATGAAAGAGAAGATCAAGGTCGTTATTGCGGACGACAACCGCAAGGTACTTTCCGAGATCGTGCCGTATCTGCAAAATAAGGAGGACGTGGAGGTCTCGGGAATTGCGGAAAACGGCAAGGAGGCGGGCAAGCTAATTTACGAGACCCACCCCGACGTAGTTATAACCGACCTCATTATGCCCGTAAGCGACGGCTTTTCGCTTCTTGAACGCATAGGTGAAGGGGAATTCGGCTACAGCCCCATGGTTATAGTGATTTCCGCTCTCACAAAGGAGGATATTATAGAGCGCGCAATATCGATGGGCGCAAGCTATTATATGGTAAAACCGGTTGAGGCTTCCGCGCTTTACCGGCGTTTAACCGAGCTCTTGGGAAGAGACAAAAAGCCGGAAACAAAAATTGCCTTTCCCGAGAAAAAACGCATGGGTGAAGACGAAAAGCTTTCAAGCATATTCTTATCCATAGGTATTCCCGCACATATTAAGGGTTATCAGTATTTAAGAGAAGGCATAAAAATGGTTGTCGAGGACCCGGATAAAATCGGCAGCATAACAAAGGTGCTGTATCCGGGAATTGCGGAGCATTTTTCCACATCCCCCTCAAAGGTTGAACGCGCCATTCGCCATGCTATAGAGGTTGCTTGGAGCAGAGGCAAGATTGAAAACATAAACGGCATATTCGGCTACAACATATATTCTAAAAACGACAAGCCCACCAACGGGGAGTTTATCGCGCTTATTGCGGATAAGCTCATACTCGAAAAATCCGCATAAGTCAACCCCCGTTTTGGTTATTTAATATTTTCATATTTTAAGATGAATATGCAGTATATTATTTCGTATTTGTGGAGAAAGTGGATAACTTTCGACAGTTATCCACAAAAATCCCGCCGATTTTACGCCGAAATAGGGAATAATGTGGATAAAGTGGAAAATTTATGCCTTCCGCGAATATTCATTG
>CAKSBK010000022.1 GCA_934438035.1 uncultured Christensenellaceae bacterium | reverse complement strand
GGGCAGAACATTCTCGCCAAGGACCATTCGAATTGGTTGCCGAGAAAGGGCATAAGTCCGTTTTTACGGGCAAGCTCGTTTGCCTCGGCTATTCTTGCGGGCTTCCAGTTTGAGCAGCCGAAGTAGCGTATCTTTCCCGCCTTTACGTTGTCGTTAAGCGTTGAAATTATTTCCTCAACGCTTCTTTGAGGCTCGTCTCTGTGGAGCCAGTAAAAGTCTATATAGTCTGTTTTGAGGTTAAAAAGGCTTTCTTCTATGTCGTTGTCAATTTCTTTTTTTGAAAGGTCTATGGGAGGTCCGTAAAGCCCCTCGTGGTTTGTGAAGTCTATTCCGCCTTTTGTTGCGATATACACCTTATCTCTGCTTTTTCTTTCGGTCAGCCATTTGCCGATGCATTTTTCAGAGCGCCCGAATTCTCCCGGAATCCAGTCGCTGTAAACGTGGGCGGTGTCAATAAAGTTTCCTCCCATGTCCAAAAACTCGTCCATCTGGCGAAAAGCGTCTTTCGTGGGAACGGCTTTCATTCCGGGATATTGCGCGTCGACGCCGAATTCCGCAGAGCCCAGAGCTATCTGAGAGATGTTAAGGTCTGTTTCGGGTAATTTTAAATATTTCATTTTTCTTCCTTTCTTATGTCTTTTTTATAAATTTTATGTAAAATGGCGGCATTTGTCAATCAGTCAGGCAAAAATATGATAAAATATTGCTATCACAATTTATAAAGGGAAATTATGCTTAAAAATATACGTTCGCCTAAGGATATAAGGGCTCTCTCGGATAAAGAGCTTAAAGCTCTTGCGGAAGAAATACGAAAAACAATAACGGATACCGTCAGCAAAAACGGAGGACATCTCGCTTCAAATTTGGGCGCGGTGGAGCTTTCGATAGCGCTTCACAGGGTTTTTGACTGCCCGGCGGATAAAATAATTTTTGACGTAGGGCATCAGTGCTATACTCATAAGCTTTTAACGGGGAGATATGAACGCTTTTCGGCGCTGCGCAGCCTAAACGGGATTTCCGGTTTTACAAACAGGTTTGAAAGCGAATACGACGTGCTTACCGCCGGACACAGCGGCCCCGCGCTTTCGGCAGCTCTCGGCGTGGCGAGGGCAAATAAGCTTTCCGGGAAAAATTCATACACCGTTGCGGTAATAGGCGACGGCAGCTTTACTAACGGGATGGTTTACGAGGCTTTAAATAACTGTTCTGAGAAAGGTCTTAACCTTATAATAGTGCTTAACGACAACAATATGAGCATTTCAAGAAACGTCGGCGCTTTGCCGAGGAGCTTTCGCAGGTTAAGAAGCACTAAGGGGTATTTTACTCTGAAGGCGGGAACGAAGAAATTTTTCGGCTCTATTCCCGTTATAGGAAGCGGAATTATAAAGATAATTAAATGGGTAAAAAGCGTCTTTAAAAAGCTATTGGTCAGAAATAATCTTTTTGAAAGCCTGGGTCTTGAATATATAGGCCCGGTAAACGGCCATGATGAAAAAAGCGTGGAGCTGGCGTTAAAAGAGGCGAAAACCAAAAGCAGGGTTACGGTTGTTCACGTGTCTACCAAAAAAGGCAAGGGCTATCACTTTGCGGAAACCGCACCCGAAAAATATCACGGAGTGGGAGCGTTTGATCTTCAAAAGGGGATAATGCAAAAAGACGAGGGATTTTCGGAGTGCTTTGGAAATACCCTTACGGAGCTTGCAAAGGCGGACGATAAAATTCTTGCGATAACTGCGGCAATGAGCGACGGCACGGGCTTAAATACGTTTAAAAAGGCGTTTCCCGAAAGGTTTTTTGACGTAGGAATTGCAGAGGAGCACGCCGTAACCTTTGCCGCAGGTCTTTCGCTTATGGGCTATAAGCCGGTTGTCGCTATGTATTCAACATTCTCTCAAAGGGTTTTTGATCAGCTTATGCACGACGTTTCTCTCCAGGGTCTGCCGCTTATCTTGGCGCTTGACAGGGCGGGGATAGTCGGCGGAGACGGCGTTACTCACCAGGGAGTGTTCGATATATCTTTATTTTCTCCTATCCCGGGAGTGGAGATTTATTCCCCGGAGACGTTTTTTGAGTTAAAACAGACGCTTTTATCAGCAACTTCGGATTATAGGGGAATAAAAATTATCCGTTACCCTAAGGGAGGCGACGTTCCGGAAAGGAAAAACACCGTTAAAACGAGATATTATGATTATAACGAGGTGGAAAATCCCGAGGCTGCGGTTATTACCTTCGGAAGATGTGCAAAAACCGTCTGCGCCGCTGCGGAGACCTCCGGTAAAAGGGTGAGAGTAATTAAGCTTAAAAGGGTCTTCCCCGTAAACGAAGAGGAGCTTTTGCCGCTTATAGCCGGAGTTAAAAAGGTTTTGGTGGTTGAAGAGGCGGTTTTAAGAGGAGGAGTAGGCGAAATGCTTTGCGCCTGCCTTTCGGGCAGGGGCTTTAAGACGGAAATTTCGGCGATAAGCGGCTATATCGAGCATGGAGACGCCCAAAGCCTGTTAGCCGAAAACGGCTTTGATGAAGAAAGCATAAAAGAGAAAATTATAAGAGGGGTGTAAAATGGAGCTTTTAGAAAAGAATACGAAAAAGCTGTATTTTAAATATCTTTTCCCGGCTCTTGGAAGCTCCGTAGTGTGCTCTATATACAGCACCGTAGATATGATATGCGTAGGTCAGTACGAAGGGGCGCCCGGTTCTGCGGCGCTCTCGGTAGTTATGCCCATATGGTCTATAATATTGAGCATAGGAATATTGCTGGGAGTAGGTGGCTCGGTAAATTTCGGCATATTGAGGGGAAAAGATAAAAGAGAAGAATCAAACGAGTATTTTACGGCTGCCGTTATAGCTTCACTTGCCGTTACCGCAGTCGTTACGGCGCTTTTAATCATATTTTTAGACGAGCTTCTTGTGTTTTTCGGAGCGGACGGGGAAATCCTTCCTCTTGCAAGGGACTATGCGAAATATATTGCCGCGGCGGCGCCCGCATTTTTGTTGGGTCAGGTTTTAATAAGCTTCACAAGAAACGACGGCGCTCCCTTTGTAGCCATGCTGAGCGTGGTTTTGGGCGGGGTAATAAATATAGTAGGCGACGTATGGTTCGTGTTCGGCTTTGACATGGGAATTTCCGGCGCAGGGCTGGCAACGGCGATAGGTCAGTGCATAGGCTTCTGCGTGCTGATAATATATCTTTTTACTAAAAAGTGCACGCTTAGGCTTAAAAGGCCTCGGGGATTTTTAAAATGCGTAAATAAGATACTTTTAACGGGCTTTTCGCCGTTTATAGCGGACCTTTCTTTCGGAATAACCGTGATATTTTTCAATAATCAGATAATGAGGCTTTCCGGGGAAACGCAGCTCGCTGTTTACGGAACCGTGGCTAATCTGCATATTCTCGTTCAGGCGCTGTTTTACGGAGTGGGGCAGGCGCTCCAGCCTATAGCTTCTCAAAATTTCGGAGCAGGAAAGTATGAAAGAGTAAAGTCCGCCTTAAAATATGCGCTTTTAACCGCAGGGGTAATGGGAGTTTGCTTTATGACGGCGTGCTTGGCGACGCCGGGTGAAATTTTGGCGCTCTATGTTAAGGTTACGCCGGAGCTTTTGACGGTGGGTATTCCTATAATGCGCAGCTTTTCACCTACGTTTTTGTTTATGGGAATGGGCGTAGTCGGCTGCTATTATCTGCAGTCGGTAATGAAAACGGGGAAATCTCTTGTGATAACGCTTCTGAGAGGCGTCGTGCTTACGGGTGCGCTTGTATATATTTTGCCTTATGCGTTCGGCTTTGACGCAATTTGGCTTTCTCTGCCGCTTTCGGAATTTATCTCCGCCGTGTTTGCGGGCGTATTTATGAAACAAAAAATTAACAAGTAAGTTGTTGACATGAGTACCTATTGATGATATAACTGTTACATAACAGATAGAACAGTTATGGCAGATAGGAGGTATACATGTTTGTTTTAGATCCTTTGTCAAGAACTCCGCTCTATGAGCAGATAGTTAAGGAGGCGGAGAGGCTAATAGTAACGGGCGCGTTAAGGCCGGGCGAAAAGCTGTATTCGGTGCGCTCGCTCTCGGTTGAGCTTTCGATTAACCCGAATACTATTTTAAAAGCGTACGGCGAATTGGAAAGCGGCGGTATAATATATTCCGTTCCGGCAAAGGGATATTATATTGCGGAAGACGCTAAAGAAAAGCTCGGAAAAAAATTTGAAAAGCTTATTTTTCCTATGAAAAACACGGTGATGAAAATGGCGCTTGCGGGCGTTCCGGAAGAGAAGGTTATTTTTGCCGTTAAGGAGGCGTATGCGGCTGCGGGAAATTTAAAAGGGGGAGATAATAATGATTGAGGCAAAAAACGTTTCAAAAAGCTTTAACGGCAGGACGGCTTTAAAAAATATGTCCTGCGCGCTGCCGGAGGGATCTATAATGGGGCTTGTCGGCTCAAACGGCGCCGGGAAATCCACTCTGCTCAGAGTATTAAGCGGCGTTTACACTCCGGACGAGGGCAGCGTATATGTCGACGGCGAATCCGTTTTTGACGAGCCCTGCGCAAAAAACAAAATAGCATATATAGCAGACGAGCTTTATTTGCCGTCAAACGATACTATGACGAGTATGGCAAGGCTGTATTCTCTTTTATTCCCGACGTTTGATAAAAGCCGCTTTAACGAGCTTATGGATGCCTTCAAGCTTCCCGAAAACGTAAGGCTGGGTTCCTTTTCAAAGGGAATGAAGCGCCAGGCGGCGACTCTTCTGGCTCTTGCAAGAAGACCGAAATACATCTTCTTTGACGAGACGTTTGACGGGCTTGACCCCGTTATGAGGGGCTTTATAAAATCCGTAATATGCTCCTCCGTTGTAGATACCGGAGCCTGCGCGGTAATAACAACGCATTCTTTAAGAGAGCTTGAGGATACGTGCGACAGCATTGCGCTTCTTCATAACGGCTCGGTGATTGTGGAAAACGATCTTAACAATTTAAAAACGCAGCAGTTTAAGGTGCAGATAGCGTTTTCACAGCCTTTTGACAAAAGCATGTTTGAGGGGCTGGAAATATCCTCCTTTAAAAAGCACGGCAGCGTTGCAAGCATGATAGTTAAAGGGGATAAGGAGGAGATAACCAAGAAGCTTTCTGATATGAACCCGGGTGTTCTCGATATTCTTCCGCTCTCGCTTGAAGAGGTATTTTCATATGAAATGGACGCTTTGGGGTATAAGTTTGATACGTCCATTTTGGGAGGTGAGCTTAAATGAAAAAGAGGTTTATAAATAACGGCATTTTTGCGGCGGCTCTTTTAAGAATAAAGACCCAAGGTATAATTGCGGCAATAATATCCTGCGTTTTCATGCTGCTGTCGTTTGTCGGAAAATACATTTCCATTACGATGTCAAACGATATTTATAATGCGGTTTCCGCCTCCGAGGTTCTGGGAGCTCTGCCGGTGATAATAACCGTATCGGCGTTTATAATGACGCTTGTGGAGTTTTCCTATTTAAACAGAAGAAGCTCCTGCGACTTTTTCCATGCTATACCCGAAAAAAGAAGGACGGTGTTCTTCTCTCAAACGCTGGGAGTGTTTACGGTGTGCGCGGCGGTCTGCCTTATTACGGGTGCGGTTTGCGGCGTCGTAGGTGCGGCCCTTATAAGCGTTATGAAGATAAGCGTTACGGAAGTGCTTGTTTATACTTTGGGCTGCGTGGTTATAGCCTTTTATGTTTGCTGCGCTACGGCGCTTGCTATGAGCATAACGGGAACGGTGTTCTCAAATATAGTTGTTACGGGAATAATCGTCTTTTTCCCGAGACTTATAGTTTCTTATTTCACGGGCTCGCTGACGCTTGCGCTTACGTCTACGTCGTTTGCGGGAAATACTATATACGATACGTTTAAATGCTTAAACATGGCGAGCGGCTTTATTATTGAGCCGGCGCTTTTGAAAAACGTTTGGGCGTTTATATATACCGCGGCGGTAGGCATAGGTTATGCGTTTTTGGGAGCGTTTCTTTATAAGAAAAGAAGAAGCGAAACGGCGGGAGTATCCGCGCCGTCAAGGCTTATGCAGTCCGTATACCGCATACTTCTCGGAATAATGCTGTTTTTCTTGGTTACGGCGCTTATGTTCGTTTACGAATATTGGATTTGCGGCAAAGGCCATGTGTTTGAGGCGGGGGAGATTCTCGTTTTCCTTTGGGCGTACGTCGTTTGCGCTATTCTCTATTTCCTCTTTGAGCTTATATCCACAAAGAAGTGGAAAAACGTGTTGAAATCGCTGCCCGGTCTCGGAATAATAGCGGTGCTGTGCGTGGGTATGTATTTTTCTCTTACGGGAATATACAATGCGGAAATGAACTATGCTCCTAAGGCGGAGGAAATAAAGAGCGTTTCTTTTATAGAGGACGATAGCTATTATTACGGCATGGAGCTCGGCGACTACTTAAGCTATAAGAGCGAGCCGGAGGAAATTACGGACGAGAAAGTTAAAGAGGCTGTTGCAAGAGGGCTTGGTTTAAGCGAAATTGAAGCCGCAAACGTCTTTACCGTTAAAATAAGAACGGCGGCGGGCGTTAAAACAAGAAAAATATATTCCTCGAGCGAGGAGGATTTTGATATTCTTTACAGCGCAATGCAAAAAAGCGTTTTTGCCGATAAAAAGCTCAATATGCCTATTGAAGTTGACGAGCATAGAATGAGCTTAAAGCAGATAACCGGCAGTCAAAACAAGCTGTTTATTGACGAGCTTAAAAAGGAAGATAAAAAGCTTGTTGCAAAAACGGCGGCGGAAGAGTTAAGAACAATGACGGCGATGCAGTGGATAGACGCGCGTGACAGCTTATTTAACAACAATGAGAATTATTTCATTATATATTATTATCCTTACGAGGACGACAGTATACCCGTAACGGAATATTACAGGACTGTTGTAAGCAGCCTAATATCAAGCGACAACGGCGGAATATCCATAACGGTAAGCGAAAGCACGCTTCCTAAAACCTACGAATGCATGAGCAAGCTCTGCTACGAATATTCAAAGGATGAATTTACAAAGGTAAAAAGAGGCATATTAGAGGGGACCGCCGACTTCTATATTTATAACGGCGGCTCAAGCGGATGCTATGTAGCTTCGGAAAGCGACATTAATTCAAAGGACTTCGGCTATGGAGACGAAGGAAAGAAGATATATTCAAAGCTAAGGGAAATTTCTGCGATACACGTTGAAAACGCACCGGTATCGGGTAGGGATTTATATGTCTCCGTCTGCGTTGCAAGCGCAGACAGCTATAAATACGTAGTCTTCCCGCTTAAGAATGTTTCTGAAGAAGAGAGAACGTATATTGAAAACGTTATAGAAAACGGAATAATAGACGTAGATCGGCAGGACGCATAACAAGCAAAACACAGCGCCGCGGGTTTTCCCGCGGCGCTTTTATATGCCGAAGCACTCCGTTTAATGCAAAATGCGCTTTTATGGGTAAAATGGTGATTTTTTGTTGACATGCCAAAAAACGGGTGATATCATTAATATGAACTTTAACGGACGGTACGGAGATGCCGGCAAGGGGATTTATATATTGTGCTTTTTTGCAGGTATTTTATGTCTTGTCGTGCGTCGGCAGGGCTTTTTTATTGCGGAGGTATAGATGAAGCTTAAGGCAAAGCTCATGGACGAGGCGATGCTTAATAGAGCGCTTATGAGAATATCGCATGAGATACTTGAAAAAAACAAAGGCGCGGATAAGCTCGTTATTATAGGCATACGCAGAAGAGGCGAGGAAATTGCGAAACGCATTGCCGCCAACATAAAAAAGATAGAGGGGGCGGACGTTCCCTTTTTGGAGCTTGACATCAGCTTTTACAGAGACGACTTAACTAAAATATCAGATTCTCCGGTAATTAACAAAAAGCCCGAGAATTTTGACGTAGAGGGAAAAAGAGTGATTTTGGCGGACGACGTATTATATACGGGAAGAACGGTGCGCGCGGCGATAGAGGCGGTTTTTTCAATGGGAAGGCCGGAATCAATAAGCCTTGCGGTGCTTATAGACAGGGGCCACAGGCAGCTGCCTATCCGTGCGGATTTCGTCGGAAAAAACATTCCCACCTCTCAGGAGGAAACGGTCAGCGTGAAAATTCCGCCGTTTGACAAGGAAACGTGCGTTCTTCTTTATGAAAAGTAAACAATTTTAATTAAAATATAACGGAGGTACAAAAATGAATCTAACTTACAACGTAGAGGATAAGGTAAAATTCTCTAAGAACATCGTGTATGCAATTCAGCAGCTTCTTGCTATAATTGCGGCGACGCTTCTTGTTCCCACGCTCGTTAACAGCATTTACGGCGAGCAGATTTTAAACCAGGGCGCGGCGCTCTTCGGCGCAGGCGCAGGCACGCTCGTTTATATCGCGTTTACAAAGAAAAAGAGCCCGGTATTTTTGGGAAGCTCCTTTGCTTTTATAACGCCCATTGCAAGCGCATGCGTTTTCGGCTACTGCGGAATAATTTTAGGCGCAATAATCGCCGGTCTTGTATATGTTATAATCGCGCTTGTAATTCACTTTGTAGGCTCAAACTGGGTTGAAAAGCTTATGCCTAAGGTTATAATAGGACCTACCGTTGCTCTTATAGGTTTATCGTTATGTACGAGCGCGGTTTCCAATTTGTCCGTTACGAATAACAGCGGGGATTATAATCTGATTGCGATTTTCTGCGGCCTTGTCGCTTTTATAGTAACCTGTCTTGCCTCCGTTAAGGGAAACAAAACCATGAAGGCCATTCCTTTTATAATCGGTATCGCTGCGGGATATGTTATAGCGAGCATATTTACCGCAATCGGCGATGCCGCAAATGTCGATTACTTAAAGGTAATAGATTTCACGCCTCTTGTTGAGAACTTTAAAAATATAGGCTTTACCAGCTTCTTTGACATTCCTCATTTCACCGTAGTAGGTGCGATCGAAGAGGGCTTTTCTAAAGTAGGCGGCTGGAGCGGCGTAGGTCAGGTTGCCGTTTTATATGCGCCCGTTGCGTTCGTTGTTTTTGCGGAGCATATTGCAGACCATAAGAACCTTTCCTCCGTTATAGGCAGAGATTTAATTGCAGAACCCGGTCTTGAGAAGACGCTTTTGGGAGACGGCGTAGGATCTATGGTAGGCGCTGTGTTTGGCGGCTGCCCCAACACCACTTACGGCGAATGCATCGGCTGTATCGCAATTACGGGAGACGCTTCCGTGGGAACGGTTATGCTTACCTCCGTTCTGTGCATGGTGCTTGCGTTCTTCACACCCTTTATCGCTTTTGTAAACACAATCCCCACCTGCGTTGTAGGCGGTATATGCATTGCGCTTTACGGCTTTATAGCTGTCAGCGGACTTAAGATGATTCAGGACGTTGACCTTGCGGATAATAAAAACCTGTTTGTAGTGGCTTCCATACTCGTTACGGGTATCGGCGGGCTCACGCTGAACTTCGGCAAGATAACGTTTACCTCCATAGCTACCGCGCTTATAATCGGTATAATAGTAAACGTAATTTTAAGCGCAGGAAAGAAAAAGCAGGCAAAATAAAGAAGTATTTAAGCGGGCGTTCTTTTAAAGAACGCCTTTTTTGTATACCGAAAACCACGCGATAGTCGCGTGGTTCAAAAAAGCTTA
>CAKSBK010000021.1 GCA_934438035.1 uncultured Christensenellaceae bacterium | reverse complement strand
CTTTGTTCCCACGCCGTCCGTTCCGCTCACCAAAACCGGCTTTTTAATTCCGGCAAGGTCAAGCTCAAACAGCCCGCCGAAGCCGCCTATATCGCACGCCGCACCCTCGGTAACCGTTCTTGCGATGTGCTTTTTCATAAGATCCACCGCCCTGTAGCCCGCGGTTATGTCAACTCCCGCCTCTTTATAGCGCTCGCTGTAGCTTTTCATTTTTCGCCGTTCTCCCTTCTGTTTTCGCTTATCTTGAGTTCAAATCTGTTTTTCCTCGTGTCTTTAGGTATCGCCGTAGGATATTTTTCATCAAAGCACGCCGTGCAGAACGTATCCTCAAGCTCGCCCGTGCAAAGCCTTTTGGTATTCTCTACGCTTAAATACCCCAGACTGTCAACTCCTATTATCTGCCTTATTTCCTCAATCGTGTGGTTGCAGGCAATAAGCATGTCCTTTGAATCGATATCCGTTCCGTAAAAGCAGGGGCTTATAAACGGCGGCGCGGAAACCCTGAAATGCACTTCCTTTGCGCCGGCGTCGCGCAGAATCTTTACTATTCTTGCGCAGGTCGTCCCTCTTACTATGGAATCGTCTATCAGGACGACCCTTTTTCCCTCAACGACGCTTCTTATCGGATTAAGCTTTATCCTTACCAAATCCTCTCTTGACTTCTGCCCGGGGGATATAAAGGTCCTGCCTATATACTTATTTTTAATCAGCCCTATTTCATAAGGGATTCCCGAGGCCTCGGAATATCCTACCGTTGCGTCAAGCCCGGAATCGGGAACGCCTATTACCACGTCCGCCTCAACGGGATACTGCTCCGCTAAAAAGCGTCCCGCTCTTCTTCTCGCCTCGTGAACGGAAAAGCCGTCTATAACGCTGTCCGGGCGGGCAAAATAGATGTATTCGAATATACAGGTAGACTTTTTCGCCTTTTTGCAGTGATCCGTTATGCTCCTTACGCCGTCTTTGGAAAAAATCACTATTTCTCCCGGCTCAACGTCTCTTACCACCTTTGCGCCGACCGCCTCAACCGCGCATGTCTCGCTCGCAACGACATACGTTCCGTCGCTTTTTATTCCGTAGCACAGCGGGCGGAAGCCGTTTTCATCCCTTACGGCAATAAGCTTTGAGGGAGACATTATTACAAGCGAATACGCGCCCTCGATTCTTTTCATCGCACGGTTTACCGCCTCTTCTATAGACGGCGCGGAAATTCTCTCTTTCGTTATGAGATAGCTTATTACCTCTGTATCGCTCGTGGTGTGAAAAATGGAGCCCTGCAGCTCAAGCTCGCTTCTCAATTCAAAGGAATTTGTGAGGTTGCCGTTATGCGCAAGCGCCATTCTTCCCTTAATATGGTTAACGACTATGGGCTGTGCGTTTAAGCGCTTATCCGTGCCCGTCGTGCCGTAACGCACATGGCCAATAACCATGTTTCCCTGACCGAGCTCCTCTAAACGCTCTTCGGGAAAAACGTCTCCCACAAGGCCGACGTTTTTATACGAATTAAAAAGCCCGTCGTCGTTAACTACTATTCCGCAGCTCTCCTGTCCCCTATGTTGCAGAGAATAAAGCCCGTAATACGCCATACGGGCAAGCTCCTCCGTCTTATGGGAAAACATTCCGAATACGCCGCATTCCTCGTGAAGCGTGCTCATTACTTGTTTTCTCCGAAAACTCTTTTCATCATCTCGTCATACGCCTCTTCAACGTTTCCGAGGTCTCTTCTGAAGCGGTCTTTATCGAGCTTCTCATGAGTCTTTGCGTCCCAGAAGCGGCAGGTGTCGGGGGAAATTTCATCCGCAAGCACTATAGTGCCGTCTGCGGTTTTTCCGTATTCTATCTTGAAATCGACAAGCTCCACGCCTACGCCCATAAAGAACTTCTTTAAATAATCGTTTATGCGGAAGGTGTAATCCGTAATGGTGTCAAGATCTTCACGGGTTGCCCAGCCGCAGGCTACGATGTGATATTCGTTAACCATAGGATCTCCGAGCTCGTCGTCTTTATAACAGAACTCGAGCGTGGGGATATTAAGCTGCGTTCCCTCCTTTACGCCGAAGCGCTTTGAAAAAGAGCCCGCCGCAATGTTTCTTACTATTACCTCAAGAGGAACTATCTTAACCTTTTTAACGAGAGTCTCTCTGTCGGAAAGCTCCTCGACAAAATGCGTGGGGATTCCCGCCTCCTTAGAAAGCTTATCCATAAGGAAGTTGCTCATTTTATTGTTAACAACGCCCTTTCCGGAAATCGTACCCTTCTTTAAGCCGTTAAAAGCCGTTGCGTCGTCTTTATAGGAAACTATGCAGTAGTTTTCATCGTCCGTAGCGAAAACCTTTTTTGCCTTACCTTCGTACATCTGCTCTTTTTTAACCATTTTTAAAATCTCCCTTGTCTAAAACTTATTTTTAAGGCGTTTAGCCGTTTGTTTACTTTTTAATTATTTGTTGAAGCGCTCTTCAACCGCCGCATTTTTTAAAAGCACCTTCGCCCTGTCCGCCGCTCTTTTTTCCTTAAGGCGCGCCTTAAGCTCTGAGTCGCCAACGGCGATTATCTGCGCCGCAAGAATCGCAGCGTTTGCCGCTCCGTCTATCGCCACCGTCGCAACGGGAATGCCCGAGGGCATCTGCACGGTAGATAAAAGCGCCTCCATACCTCCGAGGTTTTGCGACTTTATCGGTATACCTATTACGGGGAGAACCGTATTCGCCGCAACAGCCCCCGCAAGGTGCGCCGCCATTCCCGCAGCCGCAATTATAACGCCTACGCCATTGCCCTCCGCATTTTCGGAAAACTCCTTTGCTTCAAGCGGCGTTCTGTGTGCGGAAAACACGTGCACCTCGTAAGGCACCTTTAATTCAGTAAGCATATTTACCGCTTTTTCAACAACGGGCAGGTCGCTGTCGCTTCCCATGATTATTGCAACTTTTTTCATCGCAAATCCTCCTCAAAATATTTTAAAAATTAAAAGGGCACACCTCTCCCGCAACTTTCGGAATAAGTGTGCCCAGACGGTCGGCAATAAAACGTTCTTTGTTCCATTGTGGTGCTCCACACATTATCCGTCAGTCGCAAAGAACTCTTCTTATATTTTACTTGCGGCGAAGTCAAATGTCAAGAAAATACGGCGTTATATCGAATAAATATTTGTCACTTTAATTCTATTATACGTTATATTCCGAATATTATATATTTTTACGCATTGCAACTTTCGATAATCACCATAAAAAAGAGACCCTTCGGAAAATATCCGAAAAGTCCCTCTTTAAAGGCTGTTAAATTAATTTTATTTACGCAATGATGTACTTTAAGATGAACACTGCGGAAATAACGTACATAAGCCACGGAATCTCCTTAACCTTGCCTCTTGCAAGCTTGATTATTACGTAGGAGATAAAGCCGAAGGAAATACCGTCGGAGATGGAGTATGCCGCAATCATCATGAACATCGTTAAGAACGAAGGAATTGCAACCTCGATATCGTGCCAATCGATCTTCTTAACGGAAGCCATCATCATAACGCCTACGATGATAAGAGCAGGAGCCGTTGCTGCGCCGGGGATAATTCCTGCGATAGGAGCAAGGATTATAGCCACGAAGAAGAGGATTGCGGTTGTAACGGAGGTAAGACCCGTTCTGCCGCCTTCCGCAATACCGGTGGAAGACTCAACGAAGGTGGTAACGGTGGAAGTACCTAAGCAAGCGCCTACGCAGGTTGCAATAGCGTCTGCGATAAGAGCTCTGTCGCCGCCGGGAAGAGCGCCTTTTTCATCAAGCATGCCCGCATTTCCGGCAGTACCTACAAGAGTACCGATAGTATCGAACATATCTACTATGAGGAAGGATATGACGGCTGTAATCGCGCCTAAAATACCCGCCTGAGCGGCAAAGAGGCCGCCGAAATCAAACTGGAAAACAGTGTTTAACTGAACCGTGTTAACAAAGGTCTCGGGAATCTGAGTAACGCCCATGGGGATACCGATTATCGTAGAAGCGATGATGCCGATAACAAGAGCGCCCTTGACCTTCCAAGCGAGAAGAATCGCGGTGATGATGATGCCGATGATTATGAGAATCGCCGTCATGTTAAAAGCGCCGTCAACCTTTAAGTTAAGGCCTGTGATATTGGATTCGCCGTCAAGGAAGATAAGACCGCTGCCGCTGCAGATAGCGCCGATGAAAGCTATAAATAAGCCGATACCTGCGGAAATAGCCGCCTTTAAGGGAGCGGGGATAGCTTCGATGATCTTGCTTCTTAAGGGAGTAATTGCGATGATTAAGAAAATGATACCGGAGATTAAAACTACGGTAAGAGCCTGCTGCCAGGTGTAGCCCATGCTGCCGCATACCGTAAACGCAAAGAATGCGTTAAGACCCATGCCGGGAGCCTGCGCAAAAGGCGTGTTTGAAAGAAGACCGGTTAAAAGAGTGCCGATACCTGCGGAAAGACAGGTTGCAATCATTACGGAAGAGAAATCCATACCGGTTGCGGAGAGGTAGTTCGGGTTTACAAAGATGATGTAAGCCATTGCGAAGAACGTCGTAATACCGGCGATAATCTCCGTCTTCACGGTAGTACCGTGCTCTTTGAGCTTAAATAATTTTTCCATTCGAGGAAATCCTCCTAATATAAATTTAAAAAATGCCGTCTTTCAAAAAAGTGAAAGAATTACATTAATAATTTACAAAAAGTTAAGAAATTTGTCAACAGGAAATGTAAAAGAAAATCACGGGAAATTTAATATCGTGCGCAGCGTAACGAACATTAGCCTATTTACAAATTTATTCTTGCGTATAAATACAAACCTTTATCGTAATAAAACGTTAAAGCAGCAATGAAATATCCGCAGAATCGCAAAAATAAAAAACGCCCCTTTTTTAAAAAGAGGCGAAAAACGTATAAAATCACCAAACCGTTCCCGAAACAAACCTCAGCAAAATGCTTCCCGAATAAAACACCGAGCAACTTAAGGAGCCGTTTATTATATCCGTTACGAACGACACGTTCATAAACAGTATGAGTATTACGGGAATAACCGCAAAGAGAAGATACATAGAGAAAAATCCTCTTACAAAGCCCACGGCTCCGCCCAAAGGATAATCCATATGCACAAGCTGAGGCGTAGAATGAGAATAGCTGTATGCATTTGTAACAAGCGTAAGAAGAAGCCTCAAAACTATAAATATTATAAGAATAGAGACTATGTTTATAATCACGTAGTATATGGTAGTGTCAAAATATTCCCCGAGCGTGGAAATGCCCTGAGCCTTAAACGCCTGGGAAGAGACGTTATCTACTATTGCGCTTCCGAACGGCGTGGGCAATTTTGCGTTATCGACTATATTTCTTAACTGCTCCGAGCCTATATCGGCAACGTTAAGTCTCGCAAGCTCAACGTCTCCTATTTTTTCCGCACCCTCTATATAAAACCTAAGCGAGGAAAAAAAGCTGCTTTTGACAAGCTGCATCGATAAAAGCGGATAGCTTATAAAAGAAATTATCCACGAGATAAAAAATCCTCCCAAATTCAGAAGCGAGGGTATAAAGCCCCTATATAGCCCGTTTAAAGCATAAAACAGTATCAGCAGAATTATAATTACGTCCAAAAAATTCATATTTTCACCTTAATCCAATGTGAGTATATATACATCGCCCGAGCAGTTTATTTTGAGCATATCTCCCGAAAGCTTACTCACTCCCGTTATCTGCGCCGGAGCTTCAACGGCCTTTTCAAATTCGCCCGTAAGCTTATACACGTAAACGCTTTGCGGCAAAACCGCATAAAGCTTATCCTTTGAAACATACGCCCCCTCAACCCCCGGCGGAAGCTGTATATTCGTATCTATGTCGTTTCCCGAAACGCTGCCTATTATCCTTACCGTGCAGGAGGTTGTAAGCTCTGAAATGCTCTTTGGCAAAAACGCATAAATGTATCCGTTTTCCGTTATGGTGCTGTCGGAGCCCGTAAGCCCGTATATCATTTTGGAATCCACCTGATTGCCGAAATTATCGTATACGGCAAGTGTGGAGGTTCCGCAGAGTATCATATCCGTATTTAAAAATTTAATGTCTCTTACAAGCTGGTCGGAAACCTCAACGGTGCCGGTAAGCGTCTTTGAGGCGGGGCTTACCTCCGACACTCTTGAAACGGGGGAAATTCCCGTTGTATCGAGCGTAAGTGTATAAAGCATATCGTTAGAGCCGTAAAAGCCGTATTCAAGTATTTCGGTATTGGGATATTCCCCCCTGTAAATCTCCGAGCCCTCTTTATCAAACACTCTTAAATACTGAGCGTTTTCCGTTTGAGACAAAAACGCAGTGTAGTTTTGCCCGCAAGCCGCGCTCTTGGTTTTAAACTCTCCCGAGGGAAGAGTGTATAAATGATTTCCCTTTGAATCCAGCACCGTGGCAAAATCCGAAGAATAAACGCATATAAGGTTATCTCCCACGCTTACGTTCGCGGCGCCCGCCGTAAATTTAACGCTCCAAAGAACGTCTCCTTTTTTATCGGCGCAGTTTAAGGTAGAGCCGGAAAGATAAAACACATTTTCGGAATTAGCCGCCGCCGACGTTTCCTCCGTAACGTCAAGCTTGTAAAAGCTTTCGGCGGAAGCGCCGAAGCCGAATATGCATATGTAAAGTATAAACGCCGCAAAAAGAAACGCCGCCGTTCCTATAAGCGGAATGAGAATTTGTTTTTTATATTTGTGCCTGCGTCTTTGCGCATAGGCTCTGTCCGTGCGGCTGCGCATATTTTAACCTCTTCTTTAAAAAAGTTTATATCAGCTTATATTTTATACCATAAACGCCGTTATAAGCAAGCCTTACGCGCCTTTCAATTGTAAACAAATGTCAACAAATTATACACCTGCGCCCGCTGCTTATGAATATTAATGCAAATAAATTTACCAAAAAGCGCTCTCGCCGTGCGCAAAAACCGCTGCAAACACAGCAAAATTCCCGCAGCAATGCGTGTTTTTCCCTTTTATAAATTTTTTAGAATATTTATGCAAAAAAATGTTGACACGGCACCTCCGGGGTCGTATAATACTTTCATAAGATTTTTGAAAATAATTTGCAGATTTTGCGGAGGTAAATAAAAATGGAAAAAAAGGACATCAAAAAAGTCGTACTCGCATACTCGGGCGGTCTTGATACTTCTATCATAATCCCCTGGCTTAAGGAAAACTACAACAACTGCGAGGTAATTGCGGTTTCCGGAAACGTCGGTCAGGCGGACGAGCTTGAGGGTCTTGAGGAAAAAGCGATAAAAACGGGCGCTTCCAAGATATACATCGAAGACCTCACGGACGAATTTGTGGACGACTACATCCTCCCCACCGTAAAGGCGGGCGCTCTTTATGAAGAGTATATGCTCGGCACCTCCTTCGCAAGACCCTGTATAGCAAAAAGGCTCGTTGAAATAGCAAAGGCCGAGGGTGCGGACGCAATCGCCCACGGCTGCACGGGAAAGGGAAACGATCAGGTTCGTTTCGAGCTCACCGTAAAAGCTCTCGCCCCCGAAATGGCTATAATCGCCCCCTGGAGGGAATGGTCTATAAAATCCCGTGAAGAGGAAATAGATTACGCCGAGGCGCATAACGTGCCTTTAAAAATAAACCGCGAGACTAACTATTCAAAGGACAAGAACCTTTGGCATTTATCTCACGAGGGCCTTGACCTCGAGGATCCCTCGGGCGAGCCTTTCTATGAGAAGCCCGGCTTCCTTGAAATGGGCGTTTCTCCCATAGACGCTCCCGATATCCCCACATATATCGAAATGGAGTTTGAAAAGGGAATCCCCGTTGCTCTTGACGGCGAAAAGATGAGCGCAAAGGATATCGTATTAGAGCTTAACAAGTTAGGCGGCGAAAACGGAATAGGTCTTTTGGATATAGTCGAAAACCGTCTTGTAGGCATGAAATGCAGGGGCGTATATGAAACTCCCGGCGGAGCTATTCTCTATTTCGCTCATAATTACCTTGAAACCCTCTGCCTAGACAAGATGACGGCGCATAAAAAGCAGGAGCTCTCCGTAACCTTTGCGGAGCTCGTATATAACGGAATGTGGTTTACTCCTCTTCGTGAGGCGCTCTCCGCCTTCGTCGACAAAACTCAGGAAAACGTCACCGGCAAGGTTAAGCTAAAGCTCTATAAGGGCAACATAATAAAAGCGGGCGCGGAAAGTCCCTACTCCCTGTATTCCGAAGAAATCGCAACCTTCGGAGAAGATCACGTTTACGATCAGTCCGACGCAACGGGCTTCATAAACCTCTACGGTCTGCCGTTAAAGGTTCAGGCCGAGGTAAACGCAAAGCTTAAAAAGTAAACCGCTCTTTAAGTATAAGGGGCTGTAAAAAAACGCAAGTTTTTTACAGTCCCTCTTTTTAAAAAAGAAAGGAATATATCCATGAATATTAAAGGAAAAAGTTTTTTAAAGCTTCTTGATTTCACTCCCGAGGAAATAAACGGGCTTATAGACTTAGCAGGCGAGCTCAAGCAAAAGAAAAAGGCGGGAATTGCCCACGATACTCTTAAGGGCAAAAATTTAGCCCTCATATTTGAAAAAACGAGCACGAGGACCCGCTGCGCCTTTGAGGTCGCCGCAAGAGATTTGGGCATGGGCGTAACATATTTAGACCCCTCCGGCTCCCAAATAGGAAAAAAAGAGAGCATTAAGGACACGGCGAGGGTTCTCGGCAGAATGTTTGACGCAATAGAATACCGCGGCTACTCTCAAAAAACGGTGGAGCAGCTTTCCGAATATTCCGGCGTTCCCGTGTTTAACGGACTTACGGACGAATTTCATCCCACGCAGATACTCGCCGATTTTCTTACTATAAAAGAGCACTTCGGCAAGCTTAAGGGAATAAAGCTCGTATATATGGGAGACGCGCGCTTTAACATGGGAAATTCTCTCATGGCAGGCTCGGCAAAGCTCGGGCTTAACTTTACCGCCTGCGCTCCAAAAGAGTTCTTCCCCTCCGCCGAGCTTACAAAAACCTGTACGGAGCTTTGCAAACAAAGCGGCGGCAGCATAACCTTAACGGAAGACGTTGACGCCGTTAAGGGCGCGGACGTAATTTACACGGACATCTGGGTCTCCATGGGCGAGCCCTTAAGCGCATGGGAAGAGCGTATAAATATTATGCGCCCCTATCAGGTAAATTCCGAGCTTATGAAAAAAGCCGGTCCGCAGGCTAAGTTCATGCATTGCCTGCCCTCATATCACGACCTTAACACCGCCGTCGGAAAAGAGATAGGAGAGCGCTTTAACATGAACGGCTTTGAGGTTACAGACGACGTTTTTGAAAGCGACGCTTCAATAGTATTTGACGAGGCGGAAAACAGAATGCACACTATAAAAGCGGTTATGGCGGCGATATTATGACGGAAAAGAAAAGATATTTAAAGCTTTCGGACGGAAGCACGTTTACGGGATACGCCTTCGGCGCAGACGATTGCAAAACGGGAGAGCTCGTATTTACAACGGGAATGTGCGGATATATAGAAACGCTCACAGACCCGAGCTATTACGGCCAAATTGTTTTGCAGACCTTTCCGCTTATAGGCAATTACGGAATAATTGAGGAAGATTTCGAGGGTAAATGCGCGGTATCGGGCTATATAGTAAAAGAATACTGCTCTCACCCCTCAAACTTCCGTTCGCAATATACTCTTGACGAATTTTTAAAGAAAAACGGCGTTCCCGGAATATACGGGCTCGATACCCGTCATTTAACAAAGCTTATCCG
>CAKSBK010000020.1 GCA_934438035.1 uncultured Christensenellaceae bacterium | reverse complement strand
ACCAAAAGAAATGCTTCCTATAGTTGATAAGCCTACAATACAATACATAGTTGAAGAGGCAATTGCCTCCGGCGTACAAAGTATTTTAATTATTACAGGAAGAAACAAAAGGGCGATTGAAGACCATTTTGACCGTTCATTGGAGCTTGAAATGGAGCTTGAAAAAGCCGGAAAGACCGAACTATTAAAGCTTGTTCGCGATATAGGCGGAATGGTAAATCTTCACTTTATACGTCAGAAAACTCCTCGCGGCTTAGGAGACGCGATATACTGTGCGAAAGACTTTGTGGGAAACGAGCCTTTCGGCGTTATTTTAGGAGATGATATTGTCGTTTCAAAGGAACCTGCTTTAAAGCAGCTTTTTGATACATATGATAAACATAACAAAACTGTTGTCGGCGTTCAGCATGTTCCTTTTGAAGACGTAAATAAATACGGCATAATTACTCCCGGAAAAACTGACGGAAAAACAATTCAAGTAAGCTCAATGGTGGAAAAGCCTGAAATATCAAAGGCGCCGTCAAATATTGCAATAATGGGAAGATACGTTCTTTCTCCGTCTGTTTTCACTGCGATAGAAAAGCAAAAGGAGGGCGTAGGCGGAGAAATTCAGCTTACGGACGCCATTGCTTCTTTAATTAAAAGCGAGGGCGTAATGGCTTATGAATTTGAAGGCAAGCGTTATGACGTAGGAAATAAGCTTGGCTATCTTACCGCCACATGCGAATTTGCGTTAAACGACCCTAAGCTTAAAGAGGGCTTTAAGGAATATTTAAAAGAGCTTGTAAAGACTTTTTAAAGACGGTTTTTTCCGTCTTTTTTAAATAACTAAGGAGAATAATTTTGAAAAAGAAACTTTGTTTGTTGATTTTAGCGGTATTTGTACTCGTGTGTGTGTTTCCTGTTTCTGTTCTTGGCGAAAGTACAGAAATTGCAGAAAAAAATGCTACCGTGCTTTTTACGCATGACATGCACAGCCATCTTCTACCCGTAAAAACCGAAGAGGGCGGAGAATCCGGCGGATATGCAAGACTTTATACGCTGCTTGAAAAATACAGAAATTCCGAAAACAGCGTAATCACCGTCGACGGCGGAGATTTTTCAATGGGTTCTCTTTTTCAAACGGTTTATGCGACCGACGCCGCTGAACTGCGAATATTGGGAAAATTAAAATATGACGTTATTACCTTCGGCAATCATGAGTTTGATTTTCGTATGCAGGGTACTATAGATATGCTTAACAATGCGGTAGCGTCAAAAGATCCTCTTCCTCAGATTGTGGAGGCAAACTATCTGCCGCCCGAGCCGGGAGACGAGAAATACACAAGTCTCTGCGATAAAGCAAAAGAAGCTTATAAAAATGCGGGCATAAAGGACTATACCGTAGTGGAAAAAGACGGGGTGCGCTTCGCCGTTTTCGGGCTTATGGGTAAAGAAGCGGACGAAGATACGCCTATGTCGGGGATGAAATGGGAAGATACTATAGTTACTGCCAAACGGATAGTAAAAGAAATCAATCAAAAGGAAAATGCCGATTACATTATCTGCCTTTCTCATTCCGGAACTGAGTATGATTTAAACTCATCCGAGGACGTTAAGCTCGCAAAAGAAGTAGACGGAATCGACGTTATAGTAAGCGCACATTCCCATACAACTTTTGAAGAGCCTCTAATAGTTAACGATACCGTAATCGCTTCCTGCGGTGAATACTGCAAAAACCTGGGAGTTATAAAGCTTTCTAAAAATTCCGAGGGGAAAACCTCTTTAGACAGCTATTCTCTTATACCCGTTGACGAAACCGTTGAAGACAATAAAGAAATTTCCGAGGAAATAGCGGGATATAAAAAGCTGATTGACGAGCATTATTTAAAAAACTACAACATGACTTCTGACGAAGTTATTGCAAAAAGCGACTTTGACTTTGAAAGAACGGGCGGGGCGCAGGAGGATAAGGCGCTCGGAAATATTATAACGGATTCATATGTTTATGCCGTTAAAAATGCCGAAGGAGAAAATTACGAATACGTTGATTTTGCTCTCAATGCTTCAGGAGTTATAAGAGACACTTTTATTAAGGGCGATATAACCGTTTCAGACGCTTTTGACGTGCTATCTTTAGGCGTGGGGGCAGACGGCACGCCGGGATATCCTTTGGTATCGTTTTATCTCTACGGAAAAGAAATCAAAAACGGCATGGAGGTCGACGCAACGGTTGTTCCGATGATGAGCGCGGCGCAGCTTTATATAACGGGAGCGCATTGGGAATATAACACCTCGAGAATGTTCTTTAACAAAATTACCGACGGCTATCAGGTGCTTGAGGACGGCTCGAAAGCTGAAATTGAAGACGACAAGCTTTATAGAATCGTCACGGGGCTATATTGCTGCCAAATGCTTTCAACGGTAAAGGAAAAGTCTTTCGGAATTTTAGAAATCACTCCGAGACATAAGGACGGCTCTATTGTCACGGATTATGACTCAATAATAATACACGATAAAAACGGAAACGAGGTTAAAGAATGGTATTCTCTTGCGAGCTATATATCTTCGTTTGATAAAATCGACGGAGTTTCGCAGATTCCCGAAAGATATGCGCAGGCTAGGGGAGACAAAGTCGTATACAGCAGTCTTTCTCCGATTGAAATGTTAAAAAACGCCAATGTTTATACATATATTGCTTTGGCATTGATAATTCTAATAGTTTTCCTGCTGATTTTTATACCAATAAGAATTACAAAGGCCGTTAAAAGAAAAAAAGCTAAAAAAACAGTTAATTCATAAAATAATCACGCAAAAAAAGAACCTCCGCGCTATCGGTTAGCGGAGGTTTTTTAAATTACTTTTCTAAAAGCTCGGGACGTACTTTTCTCGTTTTTATAAGCGCCTGCTCGCGCTGCCATTTTTTTATGTTTGCGTGATGCCCGGAAAGCAATATTTCGGGAACCTTTAAACCCCTGAAATCTGCCGGACGCGTATACTGCGGATATTCCAGAAGATTTTCAGAGAAGCTCTCTTCTCCGGTACTTTCGCTGTTTCCCAAAACGCCGTCTATATGACGCATAAGGCAATCCATAAGCACCATGGCGGGAAGCTCGCCGCCCGTCAGCACATAATCGCCGATTGAAATTTCTTCGTCTATAAGATTATCTATTATTCTTTGATCAACGCCCTCGTAATGCCCGCAGAGAATATTAATCCTGTCATAACCTGCAAGCCGTTTTGCCAAAGGCATATCGAGCACCTTTCCCGAAGGAGACATATATACGTTTATCTCGCGTCCGCCCATATGCGACATATGAACCGCTTCAAAGCAATCAAAAACTGACTGCGGCGCTATTAGCATTCCCGCTCCGCCGCCGAAAGGATAATCATCAACTCTTCTGTGTTTATCAACGGTATATTCGCGAAAATTGTATAGGTTAACGTCAATAAGCCCGTTCTCTAAAGCTCGGGCGCAAATGCTGTTATTTAAAAATCCCGAAAACATCTCGGGAAAAAGGGTCAAAACGTTAAATTCAATCATAAAGAGCAACCTGTGCAAATCTTTTAGGGTCAACGGTAATGAGCTTCTTTTTAACGTCGCGCGAAGTAATAACACCCGGTGCGGCAGGAAACATTATTTCTCCCTGCTCGGCGGTTAAAACGTAAATATCTCCTGCGCCGTTATTTATTATTTCTTTTACAACTCCGACTTTTTTGCTTTCGTTATAAACTGCGCAGCCTATAATATCAGCGATATAGTCGCTGCCCTCAGGGAGCTTTGCGGCGTTATCTCTGTCGATATACAAAAATTGGTTTCTTAGGGTTTCCGCCTCTTCAATACTGTTAATTTCTTTCAGCTTAACGTAAACAAAGTTTTTATATGTTCTTGACGAGTCAACTTTATAGCAAATATAATTTTCGCCGCTTTTAAAATACAGATGCGCAAGATCCGAAAATCTTGCAAGGTCATCGGTAAAAGCCTTAAGCTTAAGCTCTCCTTTTATTCCCTGCGGTTTCAGAACCTGCGCAAGCTTTAAATAATCCATATTAAAGAATCTCTACCATGTATTTCCTGTCTTCCTTTGCGGAAGCCGCTTTAACGACGGTTCTTATCGCCTTGGCGATTCTGCCCTGCTTGCCTATAACTTTACCCATATCGTCGGGAGCGACGGTGAGGTTTATTACGCAGGTCTTGCCGTCTTCGGTCATGGAAACTTTTACCTCATCGGGGTTATCCACCAATGATTTAGCAAGATATTCTACGAGTTCTAACATATTGATACCTTATCAGTCAAGAATGCCATTCTTCTTGAGAAGAGCCTTTACGGTGTCAGTGGGCTGAGCGCCGTTTGAAATCCACTTTTTGCAGAGCTCGCCGTCAAGCTTGGTTTCTTTGGTAAGGGGGTTATAAAAACCGAGCTCCTCGATGAATTTGCCGTCACGGGGCGCTCTGGAATCCGCTACAACTACTCTGTAAAAGGGGTTCTTCTTGCTGCCCATTCTCTTAAATCTCATTTTAACTGCCATTTTCTTATCCTCCGATAAATTAATTTTTTATTTATTTTCAACCGCCTAAGCGTTTGAGTTTAGTTTAAAAGGGAAGGCGCATTCCTCCGAAGCCTCTGCGCATCTTTTTGCCGCCTTTTCCGTTTAATTGCTTAATCATTTTATTCATCTGCTCGAACTGATTAAGAAGCCTGTTTACGTCCTGAACCGTAGTTCCGCTGCCTGCGGCAATTCTCCTTCTGCGGCTTGCGTTCAGTATTTTGGGATTAGACCTTTCTTTATATGTCATAGACTGAACTATTGCCTTTGTTCTTGCCATTTGTTTTTCATCAAAGCTCATCCCTGAAAGCTTGTTGCCGCCGGGCATCATTTTTAAAATTTCCTCAATGCCGCCCATTTGCGAAAGCTGATCCATCTGATCTAAAAAGTCGTTTAAATCAAAACTGTTATTTTTAAGCTTTTTTTGCATTTCAAGAGCTTTTTTTTCGTCAAGAGCGGTTTCCGCTTTTTCAATAAGCGTTAAAACGTCGCCCATGCCGAGTATTCTTGAAGCAAAACGGTCGGGGTGGAAAGGCTCGATATCTGTAAGCTTTTCGCCCGTGCCGACGAATTTAATGGGTTTTCCGGTAACGTCCTTTACTGAGAGCGCCGCGCCGCCCCTGGTGTCGCCGTCGATTTTTGTCATTATAACGCCGGTAAGCTCTATTTCTTCGTTAAATGCTTTTGCGGCGTTAACGGCGTCCTGACCGGTCATTGCGTCAATAACGAGCAAGGTTTCCTGCGGCTGCGCGGTATCCCTCAATTTTTTAAGCTCAGCCATCATTTGCTCGTCAATATGAAGACGTCCTGCGGTATCGATTATTATAATATCATAACCGTTGTTTATAGAAAGCTTTTTAGCCTCTTTGAAAATTTTATACGGCTCGGTCGTTCCCATTTCAAATACGGGAGCGCCTGCGTTTTTGCCTACGACTTTTAACTGTTCAATAGCAGCGGGTCTGTAAATATCACAAGCTACAAGAAGCGGCCTTTTACCCTTATCTATAAAATATTTTGCGAGTTTTCCGCACATAGTGGTTTTTCCTGCGCCCTGAAGACCTGCCATTAATATAACGGTCGGCGGGTTGGGGGAGTAACGAATTGCGGAAAGCTGACCGCCCAAAAGCTCTACAAGCTCGTCTCGTACTATTTTAATTACCTGTTGACCGGGCGTTAAGGATTCCATAACCTCTGCACCCATGCACTTTTCGGAAACGTTCTTTATAAACTTTTTAACGACGAGAAAGTTTACATCGGCCTCTAAAAGAGCCAGCTTAACCTCTCTCATGGCTTCTTTAATATCCGCCTCGGAAAGCTTGCCTTTTCCCGTTATTTTTTTAAATACTCTTTGCAGTTTATCAGAAAGACCCTCAAAAGCCATTTTAATCCTCCCATGCCTCTCTTATCTTTTTTACTTCTTTTAAGATCAGCTCGTTATCTTGCGCAGACTGCTCTATTTTCTTTAAAGAATCCAGCGTTACGGTATATTTGTTTAAAAGCCCGAGCTTTTGCTCGTATTCGTTAAGCTTCATCTCCGTGCGCTTTAAAATATCAAGCACTCCCTGCCTTGAAACTCCTATATTTTCGGCAATTTCCGTTAATGAATAATCAAGATTATAATACATATCCATAACGTCGTATTGCTTTCTTGTCAGTAGCCCGGAATACATTTCGCAAACGAGAGAATTTTTAAGTTCCTTTACCTGCATTATCGCTCCTCCGTTCTTGAAATGTAAAGTAAAAACACTTTACTGAAATATAATACTATTTTCGAAAAGAATTGTCAAGTAAAAATACTTTATTAATATTAATTTATGCCCGAAAAACGCCCTGTTTTTGCGGTAAATGCTTGACATATCGCCCTAAGCTGTATATAATATGTAATTGAGCCGCACGGTATATGGTCATAAATGGTTTTGTGCCTACCATATTCGGCGAGACTGGTAAGAGGAGGTTATGCATAATGTACGCAATCATTAAAACAGGCGGTAAGCAGTATAAGGCTGAGCCCGACAAGTTCATCGACGTTGAAAAGCTTGATGCAGAAGTTGGCGCTGAGGTTTGCTTTGAGGCTCTTATGGTTGTAGACGGCGAAAACGTTACTATCGGCGCTCCCGTTGTAGAGGGCGTTAAGGTAACGGGCAAGGTTCTCGCTCAGGACAAGGCGAAGAAAGTTGTTGTTTACAAGTACAAGCCAAAGAAGGATTACCACAAGAAGCAGGGTCACAGGCAGCCGTATACAAGAGTTCTTGTAACATCTATCGGCTAATTACTTCAACATCATTTTTAAAAAAGAGGTGAAATTTTAATGGCACATAAGAAAGGTATGGGAAGCACCAGAAATGGCAGAGATTCCGAAGCCAAGCGTCTCGGCGTAAAGAGATCCGACGGTCAGTTCGTTCTTGCCGGCAACATTCTCGTTCGTCAGAGAGGTACCAAAATTCATCCCGGCACTAACGTAGGCAAGGGCGGTGACGATACGCTTTTTGCACTTGAGAGCGGAATTGTTAAATTCGAGCGTCTCGGCAGGGATAAGAAGCAGGTCAGTGTTTACCCCAACTAATTTATGCACAACCACGCCGCCGTTATTTCGGCGGCGTTTTTCTATGGAGAAAAGAGCATGGAAACTTTATTTTCGCAGGATACTTTAACTATAACAGGGGAGTATATAGATATAACCTCCGTATTTGACTGCGGTCAGTTTTTCAGATATTTTAAAGAAGAGGAAACTCAGTATATTATTGCGGGGGACAAGCTTGCTTTTGTTTCGGGAGACGAAAAAAGCTTCCTCCTTTCCGGAATAAAAGAAAAAGACGAAGAGTTTTGGAAGCGCTTTTTACGTCTTGATATGAGTTATACAGAAACAGAAAAGGAATTTTTACAGGATGACGTTTTAAAAAGGACCGTCCCGATATGCCACGGAATGCGCATTTTAAAGCAAGAGGAGTTTGAAACGCTGATTTCGTTTATAATTTCCGCAAACAACAATATTAAGCGCATTAAAAAAATCATCGAAGCTCTCTGCGCGCGCTGCGGCGAAAAAAGAGAAGTATGCGGAAAAACTTATTTTGCATTTCCTTCGCCCGAAAATATAGCCTCTCTTGACGAAAGCGACCTTGTAGAGATAGGCGCAGGATACAGAGCGCCGTATATTTTAAAGACCTCACACGCAGTATGCGACGGATTTGACTTGTCTATGCCATACGATATGGAATATGAAGAAGCGAAAAAGTATTTATGCTCGCTTATGGGAGTCGGACCTAAAGTTGCGGACTGCATTCTTCTGTTTTCTTATAACAAATTTGAAGCTTTTCCGGTGGATACATGGGTTAAAAAGCTTTTGTATGAATTTTATGACTTTAAGCCCAAATCAAATAAAGAAGCAGTTGAGTTTGCTTTTAAGCGCTTCGGAAAAAATGCCGGGATTGCTCAGCAATATCTTTTCCACTATATGCGTACGCTTAATTCTTAACAATTGCTAACATTATTCCCATAACTTGATATTTCTACGTATTTATCATATAATTAATAGACAAAGTGGGGTCATTTTGAATTTATAATTATTATCAGGAGTTTATTATGAGAGACTTTATTTTGGTTACGGATTCGGATACCGAAATCCCGTATTGGTTTGCTGAAGAACACAATATTCCCGTATTTCTTATGCCTTATACGATTGACGGTGAGGAAAAGCTTTTTGATCTCGGGAAAAACACGGATTTTAACGACTTTTATAACAGAGTAAAAAACGGGGCGGAGGTTTCCACTTCAACAAGATCTCCCGAAGACATTAAAGAGTTTTTTGAAGAAAATTTAAAGACGGGAAAGGACTTATTGTATATTTGTTTTTCCTCGGCTTTAAGCGGTCACTGCGAGCTTGCTCAAATGGCTAAAAACGAAGCGCTTTTAGATTTTCCCGACGCACGTATAGAAATTGTCGATACTCTCGGAATTTCTTTGGGTGCGGGGCTTTTGGTTTACCATGCTCAAAAATTAAAGGACGAGGGGAAGACTCTTGACGAGATTAAGGATTGGCTCGAGCAAAACAAGTTAAGAGCTATCCACCTTTTCTCTGTAGACGACCTTATGTATCTTAAGAGAACGGGTAGGCTTTCCGCGGTAACGGCGGCTTTGGGCACGCTTTTAAATTTAAAGCCTATTTTAAAATGCGATAAAAACGGCAAAATTATCGCATACGACAAAGTAAAGGGAAGTAAAAAAATCCAAAGCTATTATTTAAACGCCATAGAAAAGAACTATGATGAAAACGACCCCGTATGCACCGAAGTTATGGGCATCGTTCACGCGAACAATCTTGAAGCTGCCGAGGCGTTTAAAGAGCAGGTTGAGGAACGTTTTAAGTTTAAAAAAATCATTTTACAGGATGTCGGACCGGTTATCGGCGCGCACACGGGTCCGGGTGTGCTTGCAATGCTGATGATGGGAAAAGAAGAATTAAGATAAAAATTGAGCCGTCGCAAAAACTGCGGCGGCTTTTGTATTTACGGTTAACTAATTATTTTTTTACAAATGAAAAATACGCTTCCTGAAAGGCTTTGACAAGGCTTCGGGAAATAGGTATGCGGATATTTGATTTTGTCGTAAGCTCAGTATTGTTAAATGTCTCTACATTACCTAAATAAACAATATAACTTCTGTGACATTTGAAAAAACCCGGGGTGGACGATAGTTTTTCACTAAAAGAATACAACGGTTCGGAAATTTCCGTTTTTTCTCCGTCTAAAAGATGCAGCATAACTTTTTTATTTTGCGCCTCAGCAAATTCAATGTTTTTAAAATATATTTTTCTGAAGCCTGAGGTGGTTTTAACGATTATATTTTTTTCTTCTTCCGAGCTTAAAAATACGCAGTCGGCAAGCGCTTTTGAAAGTCTGTCGTAAGATATGGGCTTTAACACATAATCCTGTGCGTGAACCTCGTAAGACTCAAGCGCAAACTCCGGCGAAGAGGTAAGGAATATAATTTTTGAAGAATTATCAACTTTTCTTAAATCCTTTGCCGTATCTATCCCGTTAAAAAGAGGCATTATTATATCTAAAAACACTATATCGAAATGAGTTGACGAACATTCTTTTAAAAGCTCGTCTCCGTTGCAAAACGAAAGAACTTCGGCTTCCACATTGTGTTCATTTATCCATTTTTTAATTAATAAAACGGCGGATTGCAAACTGACAGGCTCGTCGTCACACACAGCAATTTTAAGCATATATATAC
>CAKSBK010000019.1 GCA_934438035.1 uncultured Christensenellaceae bacterium | reverse complement strand
GTTCCCGCTCACGTAGAGATGATGGGACTTATCGGCATGGGTAACAACCCCATGGTCGGCGCTTCCGTTGCTGTTGCGGTTGCTGTCGAGCAGGCGATGAGCAAGTAATTAAACATAACAAAAACTCCCTTTCTTCCGAGAGGGAGTTTTTTGGTGGGAGTTATTTCATATCATATTTTTTCTTAATTGCGAAAACAATTCCCGCAACAGACATTATCAGCAAAATTGCGTATACACAAAACGCAAAATTGTCGTCTCCCGTTTTGGGGGAATCGTTTTTCGGCGTAAAAGTAACTTTTAAAGTGGAATTACTTGTTATTTCCTGCAATATAAAAGTATTGTCTGACAGTTCCGAAAATACATCTTCGCCGTTAAAGAAAACAGACTTTAACTCGTAATCTGAATTTGGGGTTAACCGAAACTCTGTTTTTGTGTGCCGATTTACCTCTATCACAGTGCTTTCCGTATAGCTTTTCCCGTTCACTTCAACTTTCCCGTTTCCTTCTACTTCCAGTTTTACCGAAAACTGTGCGGGAACCGTCGTCGTTAAAGTGGTTTTGGAAGCGAAAGCAGGAAACGGAACGCAGCAAATTATCAGTATCGCAGCAAGCAAAACGGCACATATTTTGTTTTTGTAAATTGCCGATACCTTTTTCATTGCCGATACCGATTAGCTTGCGCTCACAACTTCTGCGGTAAAGGTAATGGTAGAAGTATATTCTCCGCCAAGAGCCTTGCCCCAGTCGGTGCTTTTTACCGACATTTCGAGAGTCTTTTTGTCTGCGTCTACTACGTCAGTTTCATTAAGTTCATAGTGGTCATTAACTTTTCCTGAAACATTTCCTTTAAATAAAAGATAATCGCCTGAAGATAAGTATTCCAGATATCCAAATATATTAGAACCATTATATTTTTTATACGGTTTTCCAAGAGTATAGGGGATTGTAGTAGATAATCCCTCTGCTTTGAAATCGCCATAAGTAAGAGTTACCTTTAAATCCTTTCCTTCTGCGAAACCACTTGAATTAGTAACAGTTACAGTCCCTATATCGGTGCTTGTCGCTCCAAAAGTAATTTGCTGGTCAGCGGGAATATTGAGCGTATAGGTTGCGTCGGGAACTGTGGTTGTAAGCGTGGTTGTGTTTCCCTCGGCAAATGCCGCTGTGGAAAAAGAAAATACCGTCAGCAAAGCTAAAGCAATTGCAATAAATTTTTTCATAAGTTTATACTCCTTTTTTATTATTTAACCCTGAGGGTTAATTTCGTTTCCGCACCGTTTAACGGCGTTTTTTCACTATCCATCTTAAAACAGGAATACTGTAATACAGCATTAGGGTAGTTTCCTTTTTCAAGCGGCTCTTTTAACACAATGGGCGAGGAGGTTTCTCCCGGTTTGATATAATCCGACTGCCAAAGCATTGTGCCGTCTTCAAGATAAAGCGTTATTACAAAATAACAAGTGTTTTGCTCCGGATTTTTTAGGGCAACCGTTTGCTTTAAGCTGTCTGCTTTCAGCGTGATTCCCTCATATCCGGGAATTGAAATGCTGTTTTCGTTTTTTAAAACCGCTTCGGTATTTTGAGTGGGAATACTGCCGTCGGGCAGCTGTATAGGTTGCCTGAAAAAAATCATATAAATCCCTATGGCAATCGCTACAGCTATAAGCGCAACAAGGCAGCTTGTTAAAATCTTTTTTAAAACCGAATTTTGCGTTTTATGATTTTGTCCGTTCATCTTGGCTATTTATCCATATTTTTAAGGCAACGTCCGCAAGGATATCCTTTTTTGTTTCTTCCTTCAAAGAAATCAACTGCTTTATTATAGTCGTCGAAGTATTTTTTGTTGGATTCTTTCATTTTCTTACATGGGGAACAAGGAGTTTTCCCGTTATGAATGGCGCCTGATTGGATGTTTAAAATATACTTGCTCATCATAAGCCTCTATTTTATTGTTTTTTATTATTATACAACAACTAAAAGGTGTTGTAAATGACTAATTATAGGATTTTTATAAAACTCCCTCCTGTTGTTACCATAATAATGGAGGTGCAAGAAATGCTGAAAAATTTGAAAAAATTAAGAGAAGAAAAAGGGATCAGCCAAAAACAACTTGCGGATGTTGTTTCTGTCAGTCAACAATCCATAAACAAGTATGAAAACCACAATATAGAGCCCGATATTGACACTTTAATAAAAATGGCGGATTATTTTGAAACGTCGGTGGATTATATAATCGGTCACAGCAAAATTCGTCGTAAAATAGAAGCTGTAAGTTCGTATGATTTGAATATAGAGGAAGCAAAATTAGTAGAAAACTATCGCACCTTATCCAACAATCAAAGAAAAAGCATTGTTTTGATTATTGAAAATTATATAGATATGCTGAAATAAAAAATAAAAGTAAAGCAGCATTCCCGCGCCCCAAAAGCTCTGCTTTTCATAAAACTTAACTAGCGGAAAACTGTTATCTCCCGTTTTGGGAGAATCGCTTTTCGGCGTAAAAGGCTCTCTGCAGAACATGCGCGGCTTGCATGATTGTCGTTCTTGAATCCTCCCTTTCTCTTTAGTATAATGGTTATATAGTATCTCTTAATCATTTAACTGCACCCGTTTGACAGAAAACTTCATACTGTCCAAACGGCTTCTCCCACGCCGTTGTCGGAACCGATATGGAACCGCATTGAAAAGGAGCCGGCTATGATACAAAAAAATAAAAAACAGTTCTTATGTGTTTTGTGTATTTTCTCCCTTCTTATTCTCTCCGGCTGCAGGATACTGTCAAGCCTTTCCAAAATACAGGGAAATACAACGACCGAACCGCCCGTGCCGCAGACGAGCAGAGAGCCGTATACTAAACGGCATTATTCCGGCGATATAAAGCATTTTGACATTCCTCTCGAGGAACGCTCCAGAAATTCCTTTGACAAAAATGCTTTTCTTGTCGCGTTTTTTGAATTTAAAGACATTATAGAATCCGAGTACAATGAAGAAAAAGAATCCGAGCTTATCGAGCTTTATGAAGAAATAAAGTCCGGTCTGCTGGACCTTAAAACAGACGTCAGCCTTGCAAAGTATGATTATTACCTTGACGTTGCCAACCGGCAAAATTCCGAATTTCTCACCGCAAAAGAGGAGCTGTACAGCAGTTATTTTGCCAAAAGCCTTGCTTTATTTAAAACAGTCTTCTCAACGGAATACGAAGACGCCTTCCGTTCTCATGTAAAAGACCGCCGCGCAAACGCCTTTGAGACCGCCGGCCGCACTGTATCGGAGGATGAAAAGGCTATAAAAAAAAGAATCGGCGAGCTAAAAAACGAGTATGACGCCCTGATTTCCCAAAGTGCGGACGATACGGCGCTTAAGGAGCTGTATTTGGAGATTGTCAACGCCAACAACGAATACGCCCGGCTGTGCGGCTATGACAACTATGCGGATTACGCATATGCAGAGGTGTTTTCACGGGATTATACTATAGAGGACGTCAAAGCTATAGAAGACGAAATTATAAACGAATTTCTTCCGCTTTACACAGCATATACGCTTTATGCAACCGACGACGGAGCCATCTTCGACGCCTATGAGGAAAATCGAGACAGCGAAGAGGAAATGTTAGCAAGGCTCAAAAACTGCGTCAAAAACATATCGCCGGAGCTTACGGAATCTCTCGACCACCTTATAAAAAACAACCTGTACGACACGCAGGAATCGCAAACAAAGCTAACCGGGTCCGCCTTTACGCAGGAAATATACAGTTATAACGACGCGTTCATATTCATCTCGCCGAACCATACCGCTGCCGATTATATAACGCTTATCCATGAGTTCGGGCATTACAACCGCGCATATTACACTGCATCGGGCGATCCGTTTAGCCCGAAAGGAACGGACGACATAGAAGAGATAATGTCTCAGGGACTACAGCTGCTGTGTTATGATTATTATACGGATTATCATGAGAAATACGGATCCGCTCTCGCCATGCAGACAATTTTTCAGAAGATGACCGCCGTTCTTGACGGCTTTGCCGTAAACGAGGCAGAATATCTATCCTATACGACTGCCGATCTTAACATTGAAAAGCTTGACGCAATCTGGACGGAGACCTTTGAGAAATACGAAAGATCGTTTGACGGCGCTTCCTGGACTCAGATATCCCAGGTGTTCCAAAAACCGTTTTACTATATCAACTATGCGACGTCCGGCCTTGCCTCTTTTGAGATCTTTGCAGAATCCAGAGAGAATTTTAACACAGGTATTGAAAAATATATGACGATTACCTCGCTTCCGAAGGGTACTAAATTTATTGAAGCGCTGAACGCGGCAAAGCTTCAAAACTTCTTTGAAGAAGGAGTAGTCTCGGAGCTTTCAAGCGTTCTGGCTGACGCGCTTGGCGTGCAAAAGGAATAATCAAGAGCCGCCTGCAAAGCTTCTGATTTTTATACGGAAAATAAAAGCCTCCCGGGAGGGGGAGGCGGGAGTTACAGACTCAACAGCTGTTTTTTCTTTGCGTCAAATTCTTCTTGGGTAATAATGCCGCTGTCAAGAAGTTCTTTGAATTTTTTTAGTTCATCAGCAGAGGAGGTTTGTTGTACAATAGTCGGTGATTGCTTTGAGCATTCAAGTATTCTTTTATTTATGTAATCATTTATAATAGAAGCCATTTCATTGCCTTTTTTCCTAAAAGTAACACCCGGCTGCATTCCCCATGCTTTATCCAGTTCGCTTCTTGTATCAATAATCACATCATTTGCGGTTCGAACCAATAAAGAACCGTCTGATAATCCTACGCATGGTTTAAATTCTACTGCAATAATATTATTCATTAAAATTGTTTTTTCAACTCTGCCATGTACAAGGATAACTTTATCTTCATAAACCTTTATACATTTTCCGCGGAAACCTTCAAGTAAATATTTTTCCATTATTTTCTCTTCTTACCTTTCGCAAATTTTTTAAAAGCATACTTTTCAATCCTTGGTATATCCTATAGCTTTCGGCATACCCGTTGCAATTTTGAAACTTTTAATTCAAAACAAAAATACCGGATAATTTTTTTGTTTTTATCTACTCCTTGATTTCACTTAATAAATGAATTTCATAGAACATATCTACTTGTTTTTCAAGCTCTGCAAATTGCTTGTCGGTTAAATTATTTATCAAAGAATCGACTTCTTTTTTATTTATCAATTGGGATTCAAGCTGACATATCATAAATGTATAAAAAGAAATCAAATCTTCTTTTTCAATATGACCTTTCTTATACTCTTCATATTTGTCACAAAAACGGTAGTTCATATCTGCAATATTATATAAATCATTTATTTTATGCAAATTATCGCCTTTACGAATAAAACTATCATTTAAAGATAATATATAAGGCTTACAATCAATAACATACAGCAATAACGGCAATTCCTTTAACTTAGGCAGCTCTCTTTTATTCACTTTATTGTTCCTTTCCCCAATCTTATATAATAAATTCTTCTGACAGGAATTATATTCTTCCTGTTTGTCAACGTTAATAGGAACTAATTTCTTATATAGATAGGAGAGTAGTCAAAAATAAATTCTCCGATTAAATCATTTTCTTCATTTCTCAAATATATTTTACTTATTTTATCGTGCTCATCATATTCATATTCATAATACAATCCGGTTGCTTCGGATGATATCATATTTCCTTTATTATCATAATTGATTGCCCATACGGAAACCTTGACCGCTTTTATCGTTTTTGGGGAAATATTCTGAAATTTAATTTGCGCCAACACCTTACCCGTCCGGTTATCCTTTAAAAGCGCTCCCGCCGCAATTAACAGAGGGGCGCCCTCGGCATAATATTTTTCAGACAGAGCAAAAAGCCTTGTATACCTCTCGTCCATTCTGATTCTCCTTAAAGCTCGGGAAGCTCGTCGTTTTTAACAGCCGGTATCTCCGTATTTTTTGAGATCTGACCTAAACCGAGATAATGAAGACCCAAAAAATATAAAAACATTCCGATCATGCCGACAAAAATTCCCAAATAAGCTAAAACCATTAAAAAATTGACAAATTCATAGTATCCGCTTATTGCAAGATATGCTAACTGATATCCGTCCGCAAACATCATAATAAAAGCTAACAGCCCTGCGCCTATCGTCAAAAAGAATTTTATGGCGATTCTTCCGAATTTATAAAATGACGTTCCTTTTCTTAATAACAGCTCAGAAATATTTTTCATAGTATACACCTCATTTTTAATTAAATACTTTTTTGATATCAAGCATAACAGCCGCTTCGCCCCATATATTCGCAAGCTTCGTCTAAAAAGGCAATAACAGCCTCTGTTCTTCCGTATTTATTGCAGAGTATAAGCAATTAAGGGGTATAAAGCTCCCTTTTTTTAGAGGGAGTTTTTTGGTTTGGTTATTGAAAAGCCTCCCGCTATGTAAGATTGCTTCAGCTTATTCTTGTCAAAATAAGCTTTATCAAAAAACCGCTTTTTTTGACTAAATTTAATACTACATTATTACTGCCTGATTCTATTGTAATAGAAATGGATTGTAAACCGGGTGCGGCGCAATATACATTATGCGGTCCGTTATCGATAAACACTTTTGCCGTTTTCGTGAAACTGCCCAGCTTTTGACCGTCGACAAAGATTTCATAAAAAGAAACTTGACTTTCAACAATCAGTTCTCTTTTTGTGTCTTTATCAATTTTTACGGTACCTTGAACGTCAACGCTGCCGCTAATTTCGACAAAAAGCTTTTTCGCTTCTTCGAGAGAATATTTTGTGCCGCAATGTTGGCAAACAAATACTCCGTTCTCTTTTATCAAGTCGCCGCTTCCGCATAATTCACATTTAATCGCTTTCATATCAGCTGTTCCTCCTTATATTTTCGCAGCTTTTTAAAAGTGCGTTTTATACTCTTTTACATGCGCTTTGACTCAACATAATCTGCAGCTGCTGAGCCATTTTGAGCATTTTTTTACTGCCGCCTCATAGGCGCACGATTCTGTATCGTAAATTCATTCGGTAACAAGTTTTATATGGCAGACATTAATTAATTGCGTGAATCACGTGTTGATTTCTGTATATGTTTTGTTTATATGCGTAACTTTACTTCAATTTTAGTAAATATATTTACTAAAGTCAATAGTAAATATCTTTACTACATTAAAATGTATTAAAAACAAGGATTACGCTATGAAAACATATTACGAACGCATACGCGCATTAAGAGAAGATAACGACCTAACGCAGGAGGAAGTAGCCTCCGTTTTAGGCACCTCGCAAACCATGTATGCGAGATACGAAAGAGGCGCAAACGAGCTTCCCATAAGGCACCTTACGGCGCTGTGCAGGCTTTATAACGTTTCCGCAGACTATATCCTTGCAACAGAACCGGACTCCTCCCGCAAGCTCGGAACGGCGGATTACAAAAAGTCTCCCCGCCGTTAAAAATCGTAAAACAAAAGAATGCGTTCTTTTAACGTTATTCTCTATTATTGCATCAATTATTTCGCAATGCCCTATTTAAGCGGCGCTGTAAATTAACGACCTTTCCCCTTTTTAATTGCAAAATGTAACATAATATTTTATACTAATAGCATTAAAAGTTTTTGAAAGGAATTATTGATATGTATTGTACAAATTGCGGAAAAGATATCGGACAGAGCTCCTTTTGCCCGTATTGCGGAACGCCCAAAGCAAATGACGAGCCTTCTGCCGAAGCTTTAAAAAACGATGAAATAAACGCCGAAATAACAAACGACGTTAATATTCCCGAGCAGGAAAACGTATCCGCAGATACCGCGGATAATTCACAGGAAAAATCGACTATTTACGAATACGTCCCCGCGCAGGAAAAGCCAGCCGCCTCGCTCTGCGCAAGCTGCGGAAGCGAAATTCCCGAGGGCGCGCCTTTCTGCACTCAGTGCGGCGCACCGCAGAACGCTCCCAAAAAGAAGAAGCTTTCAAAGGGCGGGCTTATCGCAATAATAGTCGCCGCCGTAATTTTAACCGCCGCAGTAATAGGTGTAATAATCGCCTTTGCGCTTCCCAAGCAGGATTTTTCAAAAATACTCGGCATGACCGCCTCCGAGCTTGAACAAGCATACGGAACCGACTGCGAAACGGGCGCAAACGATATCGGCGCAATGTATTACGGCTATAAAAACCCGGGAGATATTTACGGCGTTAAAGCCTCCGAATTAATCGTTTTGTTTTATGACGGCGCAGCTGAGGAGGTAAGAGTTTTTTCCGAATCGTATACCGACGACGAGGCGATGTCTTCCGACCTTATAAAAGCCTTTAACGGGCTTGTAAGCGAGCGTGGCCTTAAGGATTCTTTCGCCGACGTTTTGGGAGATACGGAGAATAATACTAAAATCGACAGCACCGACCTTTCCTATTTCTGCAAGCATATAGAAAACGAAATATACATCGATTACGGCGACGTTTACATCTGGCTTAAGGTTAACCCGGACGGCACAAAGGATTTTTCAATCTGCTACTATTAAGCTTTAAACTTAAAAAGCTCCCTTTTCAGGGGGCTTTCTTATTTTTTCGCATATTTTTCGCCGCAGCTGCAAAGCAGCCTAACGCCGCCGTTAAAAGAAAAACATATATTGCCGCAGGGGATTTATCTCCCGTTTTGGGAGTTGTATTTATTTTGCAAAACACCGCCGTTAAAACGTCGCCGTCTTTTACCTCAAAAACGCCTTTATCGCCTTCTAAAAGAGGCGTTACTTCTTTTCCGTTATATATAACGCTTTTAAGCTCGCTTCCTTTATATGCGGCAAATTTAAATTCCGTTTGCTTTTTGCCGTAAAGCGCTATTGTTCCGCTCTTCTCTATGCGTTTATCTTCCGCATAAACGCAGCCCTCCCCCTCGATTTTAACGGTTAAATTAACCATGCTTTCGGGAACCACGGTCGTAAGAACGGTTTTTGCGGCAAAAGCCGGAGTGCTCAGCGCAAATATCGCAAAAAACATACATGCGGCGGCTTTGAATTTTTTTATTACCGCTCGTTTCATTTACTCTGCGACAACCTCTGCCGTAAATGTAATGGTTGAAGAATATTCTCCGCCGAGAGCCTTGCCCCAGTCTTCGCCGTTAATCTTAACCTGGAGCTTTTTTGAATCATCGCTCGCAACCTTACTGCTGCCTTCACTAAGTACGTAATACTCATTACATTTTCCGTTGCCTTGTCCTTTAAACGTAAAGAAGCTGCCGCTTTCCTTTTTTAAATCTACCCAGCCGCTGCCGCCGGAGCCGTAAGATCCGCCGCCGCTAACCCAATGTCCGTTGGAATTAATATAATACGGAATTGTCGTAGACACTCCCTCCGCTTTAAAATCGTCATAGGTAATTGTTACGTGTAAATTTTTACCCACTGCAAAGCCGGAAGAATCCGTAACGGTAATCGTTCCGATATCCGTGCTTGTCGCTCCAAAAGTAATTTGCTGATCTGCGGGAATGTGAAGCGTATAGCTTGCGTCCGGAACCGTGGTTGTAAGCGTGGTCGTGTTTCCCGCGGCAAATGAAACTGACGAAAAACAAAATACCGTCAGCGCCGCCAAAGTGACAGCGATAAATTTTTTCATAATATTTCTCCTTTTTATATTATTTAACCCTGAGGGTCAATTTCGTTTCCGCGCCGTTTAGCGGCGTTTTTTCACTGTCCGTCTTAAAGCAGGAATATTTTAAAATGCATTCGTTATACGTTCCCGCTTTAAGAGGCGTATTTAATTTAACGGGCCTTGAAGCCTCCCCCGGTTTGATATAATCCGATTTCCAAAGCAGCGTTCCGTCGTTTAAATATAGCTCGATTATAAAATAACAGTCGTTTTCGCCCGGGTTTTTCAGCGTTAGAGTCTGATAGGTTGAATCCGCCTTTAAAGAAAGGCCCTCATAACCCGGAACCGCTATGGTTTTATAC
>CAKSBK010000018.1 GCA_934438035.1 uncultured Christensenellaceae bacterium | reverse complement strand
CGGAGTAAGGGCGTTAAAAGCGTTTTCGCAGAAGGTTTTTATGTCCCCCGTTTTAACCGCATAAAGGGCGCGGTTATATGCGCCGTCTATAGAATTGTTGGGATGTTTATCATACATTTTGAAAATCTGCGGCGTTGAACAGCCGCCCTTGGGCTTTGCTATGAGGTATGCGGCGTTAAGAGAATTATTTACGGGCAAAAGCTTTTCGCCTATTCCTCCTGCGGCGCAGGTTCCTCCGGTAAGTGAGAAGGGGACGTCCGCGCCTATTTGAATACTCATTAATAAAAGCTCCTCATTTGAAAGGGGGCTGCCGAATAAGAGATTCAGCCCGTAAAGAGCGGCGGCGGCGTCTGCGCTTCCTCCGCCGAGGCCTGCCTCAACTGGAATATGCTTTTCTATAATTATTTTCGCCTGTTCTTTTAAGCCGGTTTTTAAAAAGAAAAGCTTTGCGGCTTTGTAAGCGGAGTTGTTTTTTTCGTCAATTTTCTCACAATAAACCTCGAGTTTTTCCGACGGCACAATTTTAACGGTATCATAAAGGTCTACCGACTGCATTATCATTTGGAGAAGATGATAGCCGTCTTCTCTTCTGCCTACTATATCTAAAAAAAGATTAAGCTTTGCATATGCTTTTAACTCCATCATACGTCACCTCGCTTATGGAATTATAACACAACATATGATAAAATAAAATGAGAAATTATTTAGGAGATATACATGTTTACAGCCGATAAGCTTACAGATTACACTATACTTGACACCGGCGACGGTATGAAGCTGGAGAAATGGGGAAAATACACTCTTATGCGCCCCGACCCTCAGGTGATTTGGGAAAAAAGCAGGCCTGAGCTTTGGGAAAAGGCGGACGCCGTTTACGAGCGCTCGCATTCCGGGGGCGGCAGATGGAGCTACAATAAAAAATTACCGGAAAAATGGGTTTTTAATTATAAAGACCTCAAATTTTTCGTTCGCCCGACGGGCTTTAAGCATACGGGACTTTTTCCCGAGCAATCCGCAAATTGGGATTTTATGTCGCAAAGGATAAGCAAAAGAAGAGAACCGCAGGTTTTAAACCTCTTTGCATATACCGGCGGAGCGACGATTGCCTGCGCCGCGGCGGGGGCGAAGGTTACGCATGTTGACGCAGCAAAGAGCATGGTGCAATGGGCGAAAGAAAATGCAGAGCTTTCCGGGCTTAAAGAAGCGCCGATAAGATATATCGTTGACGACTGCTTAAAATTTGTTTTGAGAGAGCAGCGCAGGGGAAGAAAATACGACGGTATATTGATGGATCCCCCGAGCTACGGAAGAGGGGCGGACGGTCAGGTTTGGAAGTGTGAAAACGACCTATATAACCTTGTTAAAGAAACGGCGAAGCTTTTATCAGACGACCCGATGTTTTTTCTTATAAGCTCTTATACGACGGGGCTTTCTTCCGTTGTTATGGAAAATATGTTAAAAATGTGCGTAAAGCCCTTTTTCGGCGGAAGCGTTGCGTCGGGAGACCTTGTTATCCCCATTAAAAATCAAGAGCTCTTTCTTCCCTGCGGGAATACTTCAAGGTGGGAGAAATGACGCCGGAAATTCTTTACGAGGACAACCATATAATAGTTGCGGTAAAGCCGCATAACGTTCCCTCTCAGGAGGATATAACGGGCGATACGGATATGCTTACCATGTTAAAGGAGTATATTAAGGTTAAATACAATAAGCCGGGAAACGTATATTTGGGGCTTGTTCACAGGCTTGACCGCCCGACTATGGGGATAATGGTTTTTGCGAGGACCTCAAAAGCGGCTGCAAGGCTTTCCATGCAGTTTGCTTCAAAGCTTGTGTTTAAAGAATATACGGCTCTTGTTAAAGGAAAACCGAGACCATCCGGAGTGCTTTTTGACTATCTTAAGAAAGATTCAAAGGAAAATAAGGTATATGTCGTAAGTCAAAAGGAGGGAAAGCCTGCCGAGCTTGAATACAGGGTAACAAACGAATACGACGGCTTTTCCCGCGTTAAAATTATACTTCATACAGGAAGATCTCATCAAATAAGAGTGCAGTTTTCCGAAAGAGGATATCCTCTTTTAGGAGACGCAAAATACGGCGAGGGAGGAAGAGACCTCTGCTTATGCTGCACGAGGCTTTCGTTTATGCACCCGACAAAAAATGAAAAAATGTCTTTTGAAATAAAAGAAGATTTTTGACATGACGAAAGATAACAAAATGCTTAAAGCGACGGCGGCAAAAATGCTTGTTACGCATCGCCCGGTTATTTTTACCGTTGCGTGCATGCTTTTGGGAGTAACCGCCGCCGGCTTTATAAAAAACGAATATTTTACATTTCCCGAGCCTGTTAAATGGTGCGCGCTCAGCCTTTTTATAATTGCGCTTATGCTTTTCGCGGCTTCTTTTATATGCGAACGGGCAAAGGATATTTCTGCAAGAATAAGCATACTGTTTGAAAGAAAACCCGTGCTCGGGAAAATTGCGGAGGATTATTCTTTCAGAACGGTTGTTATTGCAAGAGCGTCTTTGATGGGAAATGCGGTGCTTGCGGTTTTAAAGGGCGTTATGGGTGCGGTAAATTCCTCTTATTGGCTTGCTACGCTTTCGATATATTATATCGTTCTCTGCCTTGCAAAATATATGCTTTTAAGAGGGGAGCGTTTGATAAAACGCTGTAAAGACTATAGGCAAAAGCAAATTTTAGAGTGGCGGTGCTATGCAAGGACGGGAATTACGGTTATATTTATGCAAATCGTACTGAATTCGCTATTGTATCTCATGACTATGTATAAGACGGGCTTCGTATATGAAGGCAGATTAGTTTTTGTTGTTGTGATATACGATATAATTTGTTTTTGTACTGCGATTTCTTTTATGATAAGGCTAAAAAAAAGGCAAAGCCCGGTAATTATATCTTTAAGGACGGTGAGCCTGGCGTCTTCTCTTGTTTCGCTTATGTCTTTGCAGACGGCGGTGCTTTCAATGGTATTAAGGGGCGAAGCAGCTGAAACAAAGCGCATTATTATAACAATAACCGGAGCGGCGGTAAGCGTGGTTTTGGCAGGTTTGGGGCTGTATATGATAATTAAAGGAAAGAGAAAAATAAACGCTCTTTTAAGAAGCGTGAATAAAGATGCTTTAGTGCATTAACATGTGTTTTTTATGTCTCAAGGGGAAAAGTTTATTATAGTATTTATTCCCGATTTTAATATCAACACGCAGGGAAAAGATATTCCCCGCGCTATCGAAATGGCAAGGGACGCAATCGGGCTTATGGGAATTGATATGATAGATGACGGCGAAGCGCTGCCGGAAGCTTCCGACCTTACAGACGTTAAAGCTGCGTTTCCGTCCGATAATATCATCTCTCTTGCAGATGTCGACTTTGACGAATATCGAAGAAAACACGTTATTAAGCCGCGAAGGAAAAATGAACAATTTGCCGGACGCTTGATTTTAAAGCCGAACGCAAAGGTTTAAGCTTTTCAGCTATACTGTAAGCCGGTTAAAAACGAATTGCATATCACAGACAGATAGCAAAAAGCGTCCGTTTAGGACGCTTTTTCTTTTAATTCTATCGCATATAAGAGTACCAAGAGTAATTGTTCCGCCGTCAGTTTATCTAATAATTCTTTCATATTTATCCTTTCTTTTCCTTTTAAATTCAAATACCTCATAAACGCTCATGTCGAGCGCTTCCGATATCCTTATTGCCGTACTCAAAAGCGTATCAAACATATCGTCTTCTGCTCGGCTTACCGTTTGATGCAATACTATACTGTGCGTGCTGCAAGCTTTTTTTGCGTCCACCCCCTCTTTAGTCTTTCTTTTCTGATAACGTTTCTAATCATCGATTTATATTCTATCCTTTCTGAAATACTTATGATTATATAGAAAACAGGTACTAAAAAACCCGGCGTTTTTTCGCCGGGTTTAAAATTCTCATGAGAAGAACGATATCATAACGAAAATCACTATTATTATTAGGGGCAGTACGTAGGTCATATAACCCCGCATCCATTTTTTAATCTTAAGACCTTTGCCTGCGTTTGCCTCGGCTATAAAGTTATCCCAGCCCCAGCCGCGCTTAGTTACGCAGAACAGTACGTATATAAGCGAGCCCAGGGGAAGAATTATGTTGCTTACAAGAAAATCTTCAAGGTCCATTATTCCGGAGGTTCCGCCGAACGGATGGATATTGCTTAAGAGGTTAAAGCCGAGCGCACAGGGAAGAGAAAGGACGATAAGCGCCGCACAGTTTATAAGGCACGCCTTTTTCCTCGACATTTTCGTTAAATCCATGAAGCAGGAGAGAATATTTTCAAAGACCGCAAGAACGGTTGAAAACGCCGCAAAGCTCATGAATAAGAAGAACAGCGAACCCCAAAGCCTGCCCAAAGGCATGTTGTTAAATATGTTGGGGAGCGTTTCAAAAATAAGCGACGGACCGGCGTTGGGAGTTACTCCGTAAGTAAAGCAAGCGGGGAAGATTATAAGGCCGGAGACTATTGCTACAAAAGTATCTAATACGACAACGTTTATAGATTCTCCAAAAAGTGAATGGGTCTTATCAATATAGCTTCCGAAAATAGCCATTGACCCCATACCTATACTTAAGGTGAAGAAAGCCTGGTTCATTGCGCCGACTATTACGTTTCCGTTTATTTTGGAAAAGTCGGGTTTTAAATAGAAGCTTAAGCCTTCGTTTGCACCGGGCATGGTAAAGCTGTGAACAGCCAAAACAATCATTATTACAAGTAGAGCAATCATCATTATTTTAGTTATTCTCTCAACGCCCTTTTGCAGGCCGAAGGAGCATACGAAAAAGCCTATCAGGACTGCTGCCGCCATATAAAGCACCATTCTTGTCGGGTCCTGACAAAGCTCTCCGAATGCGGAGGAAACCTGAGCGGTATCCATGGCGGTAAAATTACCGGCGGCGGTGGATAAGAAATAGTAAAGCATCCAGCCTGTAACGACGGTATAAAACATCATCAATAAATAATTGCCCGCCATTGCTACGTAGCCGTGTAAAAACCATTTGCTCTTTTTGGGAGCAAGTACGCTATACAGTCTGACAGGGCTCTTTTGAGCGGCTCTGCCTATTGAAAACTCAATTGTTAAAACGGGAATTCCGAGTATGAGCAGGAAAAAAAGGTAAAGAAGCACGAATGCGCCTCCGCCGTTTTCACCAACCATATACGGGAATTTCCAGACGTTTCCCACTCCTATAGCGCAGCCTGCACTAAGCATTATAAACCCAAGCCTGCTGCCCAGCTTTTCTCTTTCCATAATAAATGTACTCCTTAAAATATTGAATGCAATAAGAAATGATTAAATTGTTAAATTCTGTTTCATTCTTACAAAAAAGTATACTATATGTTATTAAAAACCGCAACAAAAATGAAAAAATAAAATGACAAGGATATTTGAAAAAAATTTCATAAAAAAACGGCGGAAGCGGTAAAGGCTTTTCCGCCGCTGAATTATTTATTTTCGTTTTTTTCTTTAAAGCTGTTAATGTTATCCTGAAGCTTTTGTTTAAAACTTTGCAATTCTTCGGATTTTTTAGGTTTAAACAGCTTAACGGTAAATTTAGAGCCTCTTCCCAAAGTGCTTTCAACGGATATTGTGCCTCCGGATTTTTCGACTATGCTTTTTACGATGGAAAGCCCAAGCCCGTTACCCTGCTCTTTGTGAGAGGTGTCGCCTTGGAAAAATCTTTCAAAAACGCGGTCTCTTACTTCTTCCGTCATGCCTATTCCTCTGTCTTCGACGGTTACTATTATATAAGAATCGGTTTCGTGTGCGGTTACGGTTATAATACCGTTGTTGTTTGAAAACTTAATCGCATTATCTATAAGATTTGTCCATACCTGCATCATAAGGGATTCGCTTCCTCTTATGAATATTCTGTCGGTATCGATATTAAAATCAATGCTTTTCTTACTCCATTTAGGCTCTAAACGGATTATACATTGCCGCAGCTGTTCGTCTAAGCGAAAAAGCTCCCTCGCTGTGGGAATGCTCTGATTTTCAAGACGGCTTAAGCTCAAAAGATTTTTTGAAAGCGTTGTAAGCTTTTCGCATTCGTTTTCTATTATTTTGCAGTATTCGCTTCTTTCCTCCGGAGTTGACGAAGGGTCGTCTATAAGCTTGATATAGCCCGAAATTACCGCGACCGGCGTTTTAAATTCATGAGATACGTTTGAAACAAAGTTTTTTCTTAAGTATTCGTTTGATTTCAGCTCGCTTACCATTAAATTAAAGTTTTCGGAAAGCTGTTCAAATTCGTCTTCGCTATAATTGTTTTTAAGGCTGACGTCAAAATCGCCTTGAGCTATTTTCTTTGTCGCTTCGGTAAGCTCTATTACGGGTTCGGTAACGGAGCGGGAAAGCAAAGAAACCGAAACGCAGGATATGACGGCGGTTATGGCAGGGGAGAGGAGCTCTTTTAACGCAACGCCGAAAAGCTTTGGAAGAGTTATTCCGTAAAACGAGCAGATATCGGTAATAAAAGTCGTTATTGAAAGGCTCAAAAGCGAGCTTATGAGTATTGCGAATATTGTTACAAGAATAAAGCGGTATTTTATGCTTTTCATTTTATAATGCCCTTATACCCCAGGCCTCTTACCGTGGTTATTTCAAAATCCGGGTTATCCGCAAATTTTTCCCTTAAGCGCTTAATATGAACGTCGACGGTTCTCGGGTCTGTTTCGGTGTCATAACCCCATATTTCGTCCATTATCGATTGACGGGTAAATATTTTTCCCGGGTAAGAGAGAAGAAGATACAGTATTCCGAATTCCTTTTGCGGAATATTCATGCTTTTTCCCGCAACGGTTACGCAGAAGGATTCTTCGTTAATTTCCGTTCCGCCTATTACGAGTTTTTTGTCCGTATTTATATTTGCACGGCGAAGAAGAGCTTCTATTCTTAAATTAAGCTCCTCCATGTCAATGGGCTTTACCATATAATCGTCCGCGCCTAAGCCAAACCCCGTCCTTTTATCTTCCAGAGACTCCTTTGCGGTTACAATTAATATTGGGGTATTAATATTCGCTTCTCTTAACTCGCGCGTAAGCTCATAACCGTCCATTTCCGGCATCATTATATCCACTATCATGAGATGAACGCTGTTTTTTTCTATTACGTCTAACGCTTCGTATCCGTTTTCGGCTTCAAAAACGCTGTAACCGGAGCGGGAAAGATTTATTTTCATAAGCTTTCTGAGCTTTTCGTTATCTTCAACAACAAGTATATTTACCATACGCCCTCCTTTAAAAGAAACTTCTTTTAATAATTATAGCATAATTAAGGAGCTATAAAAAAGTTTTAAACGTGTTTTTGCTTTTTTAATCGTAAAAAAGCATTGACTTGAATAAAGCGTTTCTTCATGTTAAAATCGTAGGGTACGGAGGAGCGTCATGAACTTTGCGGAAACGGCTTTCAAAATTTGCGAGATTATAGGTACGGTTGCCTTTGCAATATCGGGAGCGATGGTTGCGACTGACAAGGGCACGGATATTTTCGGAGTAGTATTTATGGCGGTGATAACCGCTTTTGGCGGGGGAATGATAAGAGACGTTTTATTGGGAAGGTTTCCCGCCGCCGTTTTTAAAAGCACGCCTTATGTTATACTCTCTATAGCGGTTGCGATATGTATTTTCATATGCGCATATATATTTAAGGAAAAGTACAGAAAAAACGAGCCGTTTATCGAGAGGATTACAAATGTCTTTGATGCGATAGGTCTCGGGGCTTTTGCGGTTACGGGGGTAAGGGTTGCCCTTGATTCCGGGTTCGGAGGAGCGTTTTTGTCTATTACGATGGGTATGATAACCGCGATAGGCGGAGGACTTATAAGAGATCTTATGCTTATGGAAATCCCGTTCGTTTTTAAAAAGAGAATATATGCCCTGGCGGCGATTGCGGGTGCGGCGATATATTACGTTATGTATCTTTACGACGTTAACGTGTTTGTTTCAATAGCCGTAGGCATATTTGCCACGTTTGCCGTACGCATGCTTGCGACCGTTTTTAAATGGCAGCTGCCGAAAATTTCACAATAAATCATTTTTAGGGCTCCTTTATCATATTTTTTGATAAAGGGGTGTTTTTTTGTCCGTAAATAATAAAAGCTTTATAAAGGGAGCGGCGGTGCTTTCCCTTTCGGGAATAATCTGTAAAATAATAGGAGCGGTATACAGAGTGCCGCTCTCAAACATTTTAGGCGCTCGTGAAATGGGATATTACCAAATGGCATATCCGTATTATACCTTTCTTGTAACCGTTTCGACAGCGGGAATTCCGATTGCGGTTTCCAAGCTTGTTGCGGAAGAGCTTTCTCTAAAAGACGAGTGCGGCGCTTCTAAAGTGCTTAACACGGCGAGAGTGTCGCTTCTGGCAATAGGCATAATTTGTTCTCTTGCGCTTTTTTTGCTTGCGGATATGCTTTCAAAAATTGCGTCGCTTCCCGCAATATCTGTTCCTCTTAAGATAATTTCTCCCTCTCTTGTGTTTGTTGCGCTTGTTTCGGGCTACCGCGGATATATGCAGGGGAGAATGAATATGACGCCCACTGCGGTTTCTCAAACCGTTGAACAGGTTTCCAGGCTTGCCGCGGGAGTGGGCTTTTCATTATTGTTTAAGGATTTCGGACCGGGATGGGCGGCGGGCGGCGCAATGACGGGAGTGCTTGTTTCGGAAATCTGCGGCTATGCCGTTATGGCGGCGCATTGCCGAATAAAAGGATATATCGCCAAAAATAAAGACTGCAGATATAAAAAAGGCGGTGCGGCGGTTTTAAAAAGCATATATAAAATTGCGTTTCCCGTAACGATAGGCGCACTGGCGGTTTCGGCTGTTTCCGTAATAGACAGCTCAATGATAATGCGAATATTAATAAAAAACGGCTTTTCCGAAAATTCGGCTTCCTCGGCATACGGTCTTTTAGCGGGCTTTGTTTCTCCCGTGATAAACATGCCCTCCGTCCTTACGGGGGCGGTTTCGGTAAGCGTTGTTCCTGCGGTTTCGGCGGCAGCCGCGAGAAAAAATAGCACAAGAGCGGCTTATATAGCAAATACGGGCTTTCGGCTTGTTATGATAGTTTCTTTTCCCTGCGCCATAGGGCTGTTTATACTTGCGGAGCCTATATTGGGCCTTATGTATTCTTCGCTTACCGCTTTAGAGCTTAAAAGTGCGGTGTATCTTTTAAGGCTTTTGAGTCCGTGCGTCGTGCTTTTGGGGATAACTCAGATATGTTCGGGAGTGCTTCAGGGAATGGGGAGAACCGTTTTGCCCGTAACTGCGATGCTTTTGGGAGCGCTTTTAAAAGTGTTTATTGGACTGTGGCTTATAAAAATTCCCGGCGTTAATATTGCGGGAGCCGCCATAGGCACGCTTATATGTTTTTTTGCGGCGGCGTTTGCGTGCTTCTTGTTTTTAAAGAAATATGCGAAAATGAGTGCGGATATAAAAGATGCCTTTTTAATTCCTTTTTTATCTGCGCTTTTAATGGGCGTTTTGGTGTTTATAACGGAGGGATATATTAAAGGCGCTGTGGGTACGGTTATAAGCGTGTTGGCAGGTATAGTCTCATATGCTATAATACTTCTGAAGTTAGGCGGCGTGCGCCCCGAGGATATGCGTTTTGTTCCTGGAGGGGAAAAGCTTGGAGGCTTTTTAACGCGTCTTAAAATTTGGAGGTAAAATTATGCTTAAGATAATAAGTGTGGGAACAGGAACGCCGGATACGCTTACTTTAGGTGCGTTAGGCGAAATTTCACGTGCGGAAAAGGTGGTTTTGCAGACGGATAAGGTTCCCGTTGCCGAATTTCTTAAGGAGTACGGAATAAAATACGAAACTATAGACGATATCTTTGAAGCGGCGGAAGATTTTGACGAGCTTTTAAGGCTTGTTTCAAAGAGAGTAGAGG
>CAKSBK010000017.1 GCA_934438035.1 uncultured Christensenellaceae bacterium | reverse complement strand
GTTCTTATCCTCCGTCATCTGCATAAAGGTGCCGTAATCAACCTCTTTGATTGCGGATTCCTGTATGAGCGGAATTATAAGCAGGTTTAATATTAAAAGAACTACTACAACTATGCCGTAATAATATATCAGCGGCTTATGAGGCTTTTTAACTTCTTTCATAACTTTCTCCGTTCTTTAAAATTACTATTGTTATGGTGATTATATCATTATATATATTTACAGGCAAAAAACTTTTTTTAACAGATTGCGTTAAATGTAAAAATTATGCGTTTTTGCGGCGCTTTATAAAAAACATTATAATAAATCCTACTGCGTCCGCAATAAGCCAGCCTATGGGAATTGACCACCATATGCCGTAAACTCCGAAAGCGGGGAAAGAGGAGAATATATTTGCAAGAAGCACTCTTAAGCCTAAAGAAATAATCGTAAGCAAGAGGGATATCAAGGGGCGGTTAAGACCTCTAAAGTATCCGTAAAGCAGGAACAGTATGCCTATAAGCGCATAAAACGCACCTTCTATATGAAGATAGCCAACGCCGATTTTTATTATTTCCGTTTCCGACGGATCTACAAAAAACGTCATGAGCTGCGGGCTTAGCAGCACTACTGCGGCGGAGACGGCGGCGCAGAATAATACGGAAGCGATAAGCGCGCTTTTGGTGCCCTCTTTTATTCTCTTTTTATTTCCCGCACCGTTGTTTCTTGAAACAAAAATTGAATATGCGTTGGCAAATTCCTGCGCGGGCATATACGCAAACGTATCTATTTTAACTGCGGCGGCAAACGCGGTCATTACGGAGGGGCCGAAGCTGTTGACGAGCCCCTGAATCATAAGTATTCCGAAATTCATTACGGATTGCTGAAGAGAGGAAACTGCGGAATATGAGCTTATTTCCTTAAAGGGCTTTTCCGAATGTATAAAATCCTTTATTGAAAAGCGCATTTCTTTATATTTAATATGAGTGTAAACCATAAGACCTATTCCGCTTACCGCCTGGGAAAAGACGGTAGCATAAGCCGTGCCCTCAAGCCCCATTTTAAAAACGAGCACAGAGACAAGGTCTAAGCCTACGTTAAGGACGGCGGTAATTCCCAAAAACACAAGCGGAGTTACGGAATCACCCGAAGAGCGCAGAAGATAGGCGTAAAAATTATAAAGAAAAACAAAGATTATTCCCGTTATCACTATAAAAGAATAACTGCGCATATAGGGGAAAATTTTATCCGGAGTTTTTAAAAGAAATAAGACGGGGTCTAAAAATATCAGCATAAGAAGCGTTAAAATAACGCTCACGCTTCCCGTTAAAACAAAGGAGCAGAGCATGGAGCTTCTTAATTTTTTGGGTTCGTTTTTCCCTCTGTAAAAAGAAAATACGGCGCCGCTTCCCATGCAAAGCCCTATTATTACGGAGGTTAAAAAAGTGATTAAGGAATAGGCGGAGCCTACAGCACCGAGAGCGTCGGCGTTAACGAATTTGCCGACGATGATCGAATCCGCAATATTATAGAATTGCTGCAGGAGATTTCCGAAAATCATGGGGAGGGCAAATAAAAAAAGCCCTTTATTCGTGCTGCCGGAAAGCATGTCTTTTTTTGAAGCGGTACTGTTTTTCATTTATGCTTTGTTCCTTAATTTTATATCTTATATATTATATCATTAAAAATTCTTTAAACAAGCTTGAAAATATTCACGATATATGTAAAATAAAAGCATAATAAATAATATTGGGGGAAAAGAATATGCAGGAAATAAAATTAAAGGGAAATTTAAAAAAGGAAGCGCCGCTTAGGCTTTATTTGGCGGAAAAAACGAAAAGCGGCATGCCGTTTGTTCTTGTTATACCCGGCGGCGGGTATAAGGATATCTGCGAAAGAGAAGCCGAGCCCGTTGCAAAAAGACTTAACGGGCAGGGCATAAGCTGCGCAGTATTGTATTATTCCGTGGGAGAAAACGACTTTTTCCCGACTGCTCTTACCGAGGCGGGAGAGGCGGTTGGATATATAAAAGATAACCTTGAAAATTGGGGACTTGATACGAAGGACGTTGCTTTAATGGGCTTTAGCGCAGGAGGACATCTTGCCGCGAGCCTGGGAGCGTTTTATGATTCGGCGTTTCTTTGGGAGCTTACGGGAAGAGACGCAAAAAATATGCAGCCGTATGCTCTTATACTCTCTTATCCCGTTATAACTGCGGGAAAAGGCGCGCATGAAAACAGCTTTAAAAACCTTTTGGGTAAAAAGGCGAACGACCGGGAGCTTAGAGAACAGGTCAGCATAGAAAAGCAGGTTACAAAAAACATGCCGCCTGCGTTTGTTTGGACTACGAGGGAGGACAGCTATGTTCCCGTGGCAAATTCAATGCTTTTATGCGAGGCGTTAAACCGCGCCGGAGTTTTTTTCGAGCTTCACATATTCCCCACGGGGGAACACGGCGCGGCTTTATGCACTCCCGAGACGATTATGGAGGGAGACCCCGAGGATTACGAATATATGAGAGACTGGTTCTCCATGGCGATGAGATTTTTAAAAATGTGCAAGGCCTAAAGACGAAAGGGATATTACAAGCGGATATGAAAAGATGATAGGCGGAGAGCTTTACGATTCCGAGGACGAAGAGCTTATAAATATGCGGGTTAACGTAAGAAAAGCGCTTTTGATATTTAACGTAGCTGCTTATAGAGAAGAAAAAGCTTATGTTAAAAGTAATTCTCGGCGGAATCGGTAAAGACGGCTTGCGGAAAAATTTTTTTTTAGGAGAGCGTGTTTTTATAAATTACAACGCCGTTATGCTTGACTGCGCAAAGATAATTATAGGAAACGACGTTCTTACAGACCCGGTCTTGCGGCGGGAAACCCGGAGAGGGTAATAAAAAAGACAGCATATTAAATAAAAAAGGGCGGGAAAATATCCCGCCTTATTTAAGTTCCAGTAGTTTTAATGCGTTTTTATGGGAGATTAATTCTTTTTCCTCAAAGCTTAAGGGCAGTGAAGAAAAAATGTCGATAAACTCTTTTTGACCGCCCCAGGGGCTGTCCGTTGCGAATAAAACTTTATCCGCTCCGTGGGCGCGAATAAGATATGTAAGCTCGTCTTTAGGAAGCTTATCCAAAATAAACGCAGTATCGAGCATTACGTTTTTTCCTATTAAATACTCTTTTGTTTCGTTTAAATTATATATGTCTCCCATATGTGCGAATATAACCGAGGGAGGGTCTTTAAAAAACTCGCTGCCGTAAACTGCCTTTAACATTGCCGCGGCTCTTTTCGGCGTACAGTGTACTTCCTCGGGAAGACCTACGTCGACGCCGGAGTGCAGTATGACCTTAAGACCTATATTTACCGCCTCGGAGATTATGTTTATGTATTTTATATCGTCAATAAAAGTGTTTTGATAATCCGGGTGAAGCTTAATCCCTTTTAAGCCGAGGCTTTTGATTTGCTTTAGCTTGTCTTTAATATTTTCGCAGTCGGGGTGAATGCCGCCGAAAAATATAACGCCGTCAATTTCATTTTTTTCCGCGCTGTAGGCATTTATTGAATTAAATTGTTTGGGAGACGTTACTACAGGAAGAACGACGCTTATATCGATTCCGCTTTTTTTCATGGATTCTTTAAGAGAGTAAAGGGTTCCGTCTCTTTTGGGTATGGTTTTTGAGCGTGCGGCAAGAGAATCTACCGCTTTTTTCGCAATGGAGTCGGGAAAAACGTGGGTGTGAAAATCTATTATCATTTTATAATTCCTCGTAATGTCATTTTAAATAATGATACATCAAAAGGACGGGCATGGCAACTTTTTAACTTTACTGTTCAAGTCCGAAATGCTATACTTTTATATATTGAAATTAATACGCTTAAATTTAAAATTAATATACACAGAGGCAAAAAATGAGTTTTTTTCAAAAAGATATAGAAACAATGCCCAGGCAAAAGCTTAGAGAGCTTCAGCTTGAGCGCTTAAAGGCAACGGTTAAATATTGCTTTAACAACAGCGCTTTTTATAATAAGCGCCTTTCCGAGGCGGGAATATTTGACGGCGAAAAAATAAAAACGCTTTCGGATATAAAGTATATTCCTTTTACAACAAAAGACGATTTCAGAGATAATTATCCATTCGGGCTGTCATGCGTTCCCATGAAAGACGTCGTGAGAATACACGCTTCTTCCGGAACGACGGGAAAGCCCACGGTTGGCGTATACACAAAAGAAGACCTTGAAATCTGGAGCGATTGCGTTGCGAGAGTTGCCGCTGCGGGCGGAGTTACGGACGAAGACATTATTCAGATATCTTTCGGATACGGACTTTTTACGGGAGCCCTGGGGCTTCATTACGGTCTTGAAAAGCTGGGAGCAACCGTTATTCCCGCTTCTTCCGGAAATACGGTAAAGCAGCTTATGATGCTAAGAGATTTTAAGGTTACCGGGCTTGTTGCGACTCCCTCATACGCTCTTTATTTAAGCGAAGCGGTTAAGGATGATAAAGAATATTCTCTTAAAGACTATTCCTTAAAGCTCGGCATTTTGGGAAGCGAGCCCTGCACGCCCGAAATGAGAAGAACAATTGAAGAAAATCTAAAAATATACGTTTCCGACAATTACGGAATGACGGAATTAGGAGGTCCGGGCGTCTCGGGAGACTGCGTTAAAAGAGACGGAATGCATATAAACGAGGACCATTTTCTGCCTGAGATTATAGACCCCGAAACGGAGGAGGTCCTTGCCGACGGAATGCCGGGAGAGCTTGTCGTAACGACGCTTACAAGGCGGGGTATGCCCGTTTTAAGATACAGAACCAAGGATATTACAAAGCTTAACCACGAACCCTGCTCATGCGGAAGAACGCACGCAAGAATGGCAAAAACGATGGGAAGAACGGACGATATGCTGATAATTAAGGGCGTTAACGTGTTCCCGACCCAGATAGAAAGCGTGCTTATGAACGTAAAGGATATCGGTGCGCATTATCAGCTTATAGTCAGAAGAGAAAACTTTAAAGACAACCTTGAAATAAAGGTAGAGCTTAAAAACGGCGAGCTTCTTGAAAGCTACGGCAGGCTTGAGGAGCTTACGGGAGAAATTGCAGACAGAATGAAAAGCACTTTGGGCTTACAGGCTAAAATTACGCTTACGGCGCCGAAGAGTCTGGAGCGTTTTTCCGGCAAAGCAAAGAGAATTATCGATTTAAGAAACGTTAAAAATCCGGAGGATAAACAATGAAAAAATTATTGATAGGAAACGCCGCCGCCGCAAGAGGGCTTTACGAGGCGGGCTGCGGCTTTGTTTCAAGCTACCCCGGAACTCCGAGCACGGAGATAACCGAGGAAGCGGTTAAATTTGAAGAAATATACTGTGAATGGGCGCCTAACGAAAAGGTTGCGGCGGAAGCGGCGTTCGGCGCGTCGTTAAGGGGCGTAAGAAGCGCCTGCGCAATGAAGCACGTAGGTCTAAACGTTGCGGCGGACCCTCTTTTTACGATGTCATATACAGGGGTAAACGGCGGGCTTATTATATTTGTTGCCGATGACCCGGGAATGCATTCTTCCCAAAACGAGCAGGATTCACGCCATTATGCAAAGGCGGCAAAGCTTCCCATGCTCGAGCCTTCGGATTCTTCCGAGGTTAAGGAGTTTGTAAAAGAGGCTTTTTTGATAAGCGAACGGTTCGATACCCCCGTAATAGTTCGTTTATGTACGAGAATAGCTCATTCACAGAGCATTGTAGAGCTTCTTGACAGGCAGGAGGCGGGAATAAAGCCTTATGAAAAAAATCCGCAGAAATATATAATGATGCCTGGGTATGCAAAAAAGCGTCATCCTTTCGTTGAGGAAAGATTAAAAAAGCTTGCGGAATTTTGCGACGCTTCTTCGTTTGTAAAAGAGGAATATGCTAAAGATAACGCAATAGGAATAATAACCTCCGGCACTTCTTACGAATACGTTAAAGAGGTTTTTGCGGACAGCGTAAGCGTGCTTAAAATAGGTATGGTGAACCCTCTTCCCGAAAACAAAATAAGAGAGTTTGCAAAGAAGGTTAAAAAGCTTTACGTTGTAGAGGAGCTTGACGGCTTTATTGAAGAATACGTCCGCTCTTTGGGAATAGATGTGACGGGTAAAGAGCTTTTCTCTCCCATAGGAGAATTTTCTCAAAATACGGTTGCCCGTGCGTTTAACGTTAAAAAAGACGTTTCGCACGACGCCGAGCTTAACGTGCCCGTGCGCCCGCCGATGATGTGCGCGGGATGTCCTCACAGGGGAATATACTATGTTCTCGCAAAAAACAAAATAACGGTTTTGGGAGATATAGGCTGTTACACTTTAGGGGCGCAGGCGCCGCTTAACGCGATGGATATGACGCTGTGTATGGGCGCCTCGATATCCTCTCTTCACGGCTTTAATAAAGCCGGCGGGGAAGAAACGGAAAAAAGAAGCGTTGCCGTAATAGGAGACTCTACGTTCATGCATTCGGGAATGACCGGGCTTTGCAACGTATCGTATAACATGAGTAATTCCACCGTTATTATTCTCGATAACTCCATAACCGGAATGACGGGACACCAGCAAAACCCAACCACAGGGCGGAATATCAAAGGAGATCCTGCGGGAAAGATTGACCTTGAAGCGCTTTGCAGGGCGCTCGGGATAAAACGTGTAAGCGTTGTCGATCCTTATGATTTAAAAGAGTGCGAAAATGTCATTTTGAAAGAGCTTTCGGTAAACGAGCCCTCCGTAATAATTTCAAGAAGACCCTGCGTGCTTTTAAAATACGTTAAGCCGCAGCCGCCCGTTGCGGTTGACAACGAAAAGTGCAAGGGCTGCAAAAGCTGCATGAAGCTCGGCTGCCCCGCAATAAGCTTTAGGAATAAAAAGGCGGTTATCGACGACACGCTTTGCGTTGGCTGCAAGGTATGCGAGGAGCTTTGCAAATTCGGCGCCTTTAAGGTTAAGGAGGTTTAAAAATGCGTACAAAGAATATTATGATAGTCGGAGTAGGCGGGCAGGGCTCGCTTCTTGCGAGTAAGCTTTTGGGAAACCTTCTTGTCTTATCGGGATATGACGTAAAGGTTTCTGAGGTGCACGGAATGAGTCAAAGAGGCGGCTCCGTCGTAACCTATGTCCGCTACGGAGATAAAGTATATTCGCCCATAATAGACGAGGGCGAGGCGGATTATATAGTGTCTTTTGAGAAGCTGGAGGCTGCAAGGTGGCTTTCCTATTTAAAAAACGGAGGAACCATAATAGTAAATACACAGCAGATAGATCCTATGCCGGTTATAATAGGAAAAGAGAAATATCCTGAGGATATTCTGGAAGAGGTTAAAAAAACGGGTGCAGAGGTTGAAGAGGTGGACGCGCTTAAAACCGCAAGAGAAGCGGGCTCTGTTAAGGCGGTTAATATAGTGCTTATGGCGCATCTTGCCAAGAGGCTTGATATACCTTTCGAAAAATGGGAGGATGCGCTTAAGGCTACCGTTAAGCCTGCGTTTTTAGAGCTTAATATGCGTGCTTTTAAAGCAGGCTATAACAGTTGATTTTAAAATTGTATTTTTAGGAGAATGGACCAATGCACAATTATTACCAAAAGGAAATTGAAACGGCTCCTTATGAAAAAATAAGAGAGCTTCAAAACGAAAGACTTGTAAAACAGGTTAAAAGAGTTTATGAAAATGTAGAATATTATCGCAAAAAAATGGACGAAAAGGGCGTTAAACCGGAGGACATAAAGTCCGTAGAAGATTTACATAAGCTGCCCTTTTTAACCAAGGCGGATTTAAGAGACGCTTATCCTTACGGTCTTTTGGCGGCGCCTCTTTCGGACTGCGTAAGAATACAGTCTACCTCCGGAACAACAGGAAAAAGAGTCGTTGCGTTTTACACTCAAAACGATATTGACCTTTGGGAGGATTGCTGCGCAAGAGCCATCGTAGCTGCCGGAGGCACTAAGGACGACGTTGTTCACGTAAGCTACGGCTATGGGCTTTTTACGGGAGGCGCAGGTCTTCACGGCGGTTCTCATAAAGTAGGAAGCCTTACTTTACCCATGAGCTCGGGAAACACCGAAAGACAGCTTCAGTTTATGGAGGATTTAGGCTCTACTATTTTATGCTGCACGCCTTCATATGCCGCATATTTGGGAGAGAGCATTGCCGAAAAGGGTATTAAGGACAAGCTTAAGCTCAGGGCAGGCATTTTCGGAGCGGAGGCATGGACGGAGGAAATGAGAAGAGATATTGAGGAAAAACTCAATATTAAGGCGTATGATATATACGGACTTACCGAAATTTCAGGTCCCGGCGTTTCGTTTGAATGCGAAGAACAGATGGGAATGCATATTAACGAGGATCATTTCATCGCAGAGATAATAGACCCGGAAACGGGAGAGGTTCTTCCCGAGGGAGAGGTCGGAGAGCTTGTTTTTACAAGTATTACAAAGGAGGCGTTTCCTCTTCTTCGCTACAGAACGAGAGATATATGCGTGCTTTCAAGAAAAAAGTGCTCCTGCGGGAGAACGTTTGTTAAAATGTCTAAGCCTATGGGAAGAAGCGACGACATGTTAATTGTTAAGGGCGTTAACGTATTCCCCTCTCAGATAGAGATGGTGCTCTTAAACAAGGGGCTTACTTCCAACTATCAGATTGTTGTGGACAGGGCTAACAACAGCGACTCTATTGAGGTTAAGGTAGAAATGACGCCCGAGCTCTTCTCCGACACTATAGACAGGCTTACGGAAAAGGAAAAGGAAATTACGGGCGCATTAAAGAGCGTTCTCGGAATCTATGCAAAAGTAAGCATTGTCGAGCCTAAGAGCATTGTAAGAAGCGAAGGCAAGGCGGTAAGAGTTATAGATAAGCGTAACCTTTATAAAAAATAAGAGGAGGAAGAAAAATATGACAATAAAACAGCTGTCCGTTTTTGCGGAGAATAAAAAGGGGACTATCCTTTATGCCACGGAGGCGCTTGCGGAGGCGGGCTTGGATATTCGGGCGATGTGCGTTGCGGATACGAGAGATTTCGGAATATTAAGACTCATCGTTGACGACGCAGATAAGGCTAAAGAGGTTCTTTCCGACAAGAATTGCGTTGTTTCCGTTACGCAGGTAATAGGCGTTGCGGTGCCGGACGTTCCCGGCGGACTTTCCGGCGTTTTAAAGATACTTGCCGAAGAGGATATCAATATTGAATATATCTATGCCTTTATAACCGTTTCCGGAAAAGACGCATATGTCGTTATAAGAGTAAACGATAACGAAAAAGCGGCTAAAATACTTACGGATAACGGAATAACCCTCGTTACCGAAGAGGATATCAAGGCGCTTTAAGTCTATAAAAATGAAGAAGCTAAAAAGCGCTCTTTCGATACTTCTTGTAATTGCGGTATTTCTCTTATCGCCGCCGTTAAGGAAATATGAGAGCCTTGCGGCAATGACGGTATACAGCGAGATAAACAGAAAAGAAAGCTTGCTTGAGAGGGAAAATATAGAGATTTCTCTTCCTACGGGAGAGGGGTGGTTTCCTCTCATGATGACTTTTTGCGCAGACGGTGCGTTTTCCTCTTATATCGGGCAAAGCGCCGAGCTTGCCATTTTATATACTTTTGCGGATTTTTCGCCCGTTACGGGTGCAAGCAGAATTTATGAAGAGGCTTCTCCGCTTTACAGCAGCTTTTTCGGGGCGTATGCCGTAAAAACTAAAAGTCCTTTCGGGTTTAAAAAAGAGGACGGCGGCTATAAGCTTGACGTAACAAAAACCGCGGTTGTGCCTGAGTTTGATTATAAGCGCCTTGTTTTGAGCGATTTTGGGCTTAGCGCAAAAGACATGGTGTTTGACTGGAACGTTTTAAAGCTTAAGGAAGACGTTTCGTATATGGGAATAGACGGCTTTACGTGCGTAGACGCCGAGCTTACGGTAAACGGCTGCAATCATCACGCGCAGGGCTTTAAGCAGTCCTATGTGCAGTACGGAGCGCCGTATTATGCGGAAAGAGAGCCGTTTAAACCGGTCAATATGTACGGCAGAGTATACGGAAAATATTTTGAAGAAAAAGACGTAAGCATTTTTATGTACGTTATTACTGCGGACGCCGAGGCACTTAATCGCTGCGACAAAGAGCTTCTTTCGCAATCAAAAATTGTTTTTAAATAAAAGGTCGGTTCTTTTGAACCGACCTTTTTGCACTTGACGTCGGTTTAAAAAAAGACTGTGCTTAAAAAGTCCGTTTTCGGACGATGTTATTTTCGGAGAAAAGAAGGGGATATAAAGGAGGCGTATTATTTTATTCTCAAATAATTTTACATGCGTGAGGCTTTTATGCTTTATTCTTCTTTTGATTTTCGAGCTTGACGGAGTATGGGTTTTTCTTGCTAAAAGCGAGTTTGTGCCCGCAGCGTTTAT
>CAKSBK010000016.1 GCA_934438035.1 uncultured Christensenellaceae bacterium | reverse complement strand
TATTAATTATGAGCAAATATAGATTTGAAACCCTTCAGCTTCACGTAGGACAGGAACAGGCAGACCCCGCAACCGATTCAAGAGCGGTTCCTATTTATCAAACGACATCATACGTTTTCCATAATTCCGCTCATGCGGCGGCACGCTTTAACCTTACCGACTCAGGAAATATTTACGGCAGACTTACAAACTCCACACAGGACGTCTTTGAAAAGAGAATTGCAGCTTTAGAGGGCGGCGTTGCGGCTTTAGCAACTGCTTCCGGAGCTGCGGCAATAACTTACACCTTAGAGGCTTTAGCGCAGGACGGCGGACATATAGTCGCACAAAAGACGATTTACGGCGGCAGCTATAACCTTTTAGAGCACACTCTTCCTCATTACGGAATAACCGCAACCTTTGTTGACGCTCACAATCTCGACGAGGTTGAGGGCGCTATTAAAGAAAACACGAGAGCGATTTATTTGGAGACTCTCGGAAACCCCAACAGCGACATTCCGGATATTGACGCAATAGCGCAGATAGCCCATAAGCACGGGCTTCCCCTTGTAATAGACAACACTTTCGGCACGCCTTACCTTATCCGTCCGATTGAACACGGAGCGGACATAGTGGTTCATTCCGCAACGAAATTTATCGGCGGTCACGGCACCACATTAGGCGGAGTTATAGTTGATTCCGGTAAATTTGACTGGAAAAAGAGCGGAGCATATCCCGCAATTTCCGAGCCCAACCCCAGTTATCACGGAGTATCGTTTGTTGACGCGGCGGGTCCTGCGGCGTTTGTAACATATATCCGCGCAATACTTTTAAGAGACACCGGAGCCGCAATTTCTCCCTTTAACGCATTTTTATTGCTTCAGGGTGTTGAAACGCTCTCCTTAAGACTGGACCGCCATGCGGAAAACACCAAAAAAGTCGTAGAATACTTGGCAAATCATCCTCTTGTAGAGCACGTCAATCATCCGTCTTTGCCGGATCATCCCGACCATGCGCTCTATAAAAAGTACTTCCCCAACGGCGGAGCTTCTATATTCACATTTGAAATCAAGGGCGGTCAGCAGGAGGCTCATAAGTTTATAGATAACCTTAAGATTTTCTCTCTCCTCGCAAACGTTGCAGACGTCAAGAGCCTTGTTATTCACCCCGCAACCACCACCCACTCTCAGCTTACCGAGGAAGAGCTCTTAGACCAGGGTATTAAGCCCAACACAATCCGTCTTTCAATAGGCACGGAGCATATTGACGACATTATAGCCGACCTTGAAAACGGATTTAACGCTTTAAGTTAATAATTTTCTTCATTTTTTGCTCGAGCAGTCTTTACGGCTTTGCTCGGGCGTTTTTTCATTATACAATTTAAACATATCAAACTTTTGGTTATTACCGATAAAGAAGATTCTTATGAAGCTTTGCGCATTAAAATATTTTATGACCGCTGCAAGAAAATAAAATTTTACGCCCGCCCGGATTTTTCCCATACTTTTCGCAATTTATTATTACGACATAATACTTCTATGCTGCCCGAGCAGCCTTAACGCGATTGCGCTTATAAAATAAGCAAGCAAAAATCAATTCAACAAAAAAACAGCGGCTTTTTAACCGCTGCTTTTTATGCTCTTCTTATATAACAGCCCGCTCTGTTGGAGCTGTCCGTTATTTTTCCTATGTTTTCCGGATGAAGGTCTACTATCTTTATAAGCTTTTCCGGCTCTTCTCTCTTTAATCTGTTAAGCTCTCGTAAATCCTCCTCTGTAAAAATGAACACGCTCTTTACGGGCATAGGCTCGCATACTTTAGTAAAATCAGGCGCACTACCCACGGCAACGTCTATTACCATTTTTACAAAGTCATATCCCGTAGAATATCTTACAAGGTCGCTTCCTATTAAATCTCCGCCCATTCTTCCGCCGATTTCTATTATGTTTATATTTCCGTCGGCGTCTATTTTGAGCTCTGAATGAGACGCTCCGTTAGTTATCCCGAGAGAGTCAAGCGCATGGCTTACAACGCTTTTAACCTTTGAAAGCGTTTCCTTTGAAACCGGCGCAGGCTCAAGATGCCCCGTTTCAATAAAATGCGGCGCACCCGTAGTGTATTTTAAAGTCATCTGCAAAAACGTATGTTTGCCTTTATATGAAATAAATTCTACGCTGTATTCCTGGCCCTCGGCAAAGCCCTCTATAAGCGCATTCTTTGAAAAGCTTTCGGAAATCGCGTCTTTAACCGCTTCTTTTAATTTTTCCGGCGTTTCAAGCTTGTAAATCCCCCTGCTGCCGCTTCTGTCCGTAGGCTTAACTATTATGGGGTATCTTAGGCTGAGCGCCGAAAGGTCGGTTTTTTCGTCCACCATTATACTTACCGGGCTCGGATCTCCGTTCTTTTTAAACGCCTCTCTCATAAGGTGCTTATTCGTGCTGCGATAAGTCGTCTCCATATCGTTTGCATTTAAAGAGAGCTTTTCGGCAACATAGTTAACTGTAAGCATCGCAAGGTCGGAGGCTATGCTGCAAATTCCGTCAATGCCGATTTTTCTGCACTCCTCCAATATTTTTTCCTTTTCAACTATGCTTATGGGGTAAAAAACGTCCGCCGCCTGCTCTCCTACGTCATTTGCCTTCCACGCAAAAACGTGCGTCTTATATCCCATTTCTTTTGCCTTTAATATAAGGGGCAGCTGTAAAAAAGAAGCTCCGATTATCGCCAGGTTTTTCATTTTTCTTTCTCCTCGCCCTCTTCTTTATGAGGATTTAGAAGCGTCCTTACAAAATAAAGCGGACGATTCTTAACCTGCATAAATATATTTCCGACATATATTCCGACTATGCCCACCGCCATTATGACTATGCCTCCAAGGAAGAACATTGAAACCATAAGGCTTGACCAACCCGGAAGAACCTGCGTAACAAGTCCGTGAATAAGAAGATAAATAATCGCTATAAACGCTACTACAGAAACAACGGCGCCGATTTTAACCATAAGCTTGAGTATTTTATCAGATTGAGAGAATATGATATCTCCCGCCATCTTCATGCGCTTTTTAAAGTTATATCCGCTCTCACCCTCAAAGCGTTCGTCGTGTTCTATATCTATAGCGGTTTGCTTAAAGCCCATCCACTTAACGTATATTACAAACGCTCTGTGAAGCTCTCTCATGCTGCAATATCCGTCTATGACCTTTCTGCTGCTTATGCTGAAATTGCAAAGCGCCGGGTCATATTTAATATCTGCGGCAAACGAATAAAATTTATAAAAGCAGTTAGATAAAAACACCTTGAATTTGGAGTCCTTGCGCACCTTTCTTCTTGCGAAAACTACGTCGTAACCCTCCTGCGCCTTGTTATAGAGATTAATTATCTCCTCGGGGCGATCCTGAAGATCGCAGTCCATAACTATAACCCAGTTTCCCGTGCTGTAATCAAGACCCGCCGTTAATGCTTTTATCTGCCCAAAGTTTCTCGAAAGCTCTATACCTACAACTTTCTCGTCCTCCGCGCATATTTTTTCTATTTCTTCCCATGAGTTTTGCGGACAGCCGTCGTTAACCAGTATTATTTCATAATTTTCCGTTATCTTTGTTAACGACTCCGTAAGCCTTCTGTGAAGCTCCGGAAGCGCGGCTTTACAGCCGTATACCGGTATTACAACCGAAATATCCATATTGAATCTCCTTATAAATAAAACACCGCTATACCTATGAGTATAAGCGCGTTTCCTACTATTTTTCTTACCGTAAGCTTTTCTTTAAAGAACGCCCAGCTTAAGAACATAACAAGAATATAGCTTAACGACTCTATTACCGGGCCGTTTTTATAATCCACCCCGCCTTTGTATGCGACTATAGTGGTTATAGTTGAGGCAAGCATCATAAAGTAGCCTATTATTACAAGCGGATTTAAATATTCCTTTATAATACTGGGATATTTCTTCTTAGCGCTCTTTTTTAAAAGTATCTGTGAAAATGAAGCTATTATTACGGAAGCTATTAAAAACCATACATACTCATTCATGCTTGTCACCGTTTATAATAATAGTGCCCGCAATTATTATAATTACGCCTATTATATTAGTTACTTTGATCTTTTCGGAGAAAAACAGCACCGCCCAAAGCATTGACCACAAAATTGCCACCGCTCTGTTTGCATACGCCACGGAAAGGTCAAATTTCTTTATGGCCTGCTGCCATAAAAGAGCGTATACGCCCAAAATTACGAGCTCAAGCCCGTAAAAAAGTATAAATCTCCAGGAAAGAAATTCATTTCCCGAGGCAAATTTTCCCGCAACTCCGGAAAGAGTATAAACAAGAACTATAAGCTGAAGAATAAGTATATCTTTAACTTTAATCTTCTTTTTTGAATCCGCGCTTTTATTAAGGGCGGATTCATTCATTACCTTAACATCTTCGTTCTTCTTATTTTCATCCATACTTACTCGCTCTTTTCACGGTTGTTTATGAGTGTGTCCCATCTGCCGCTTTCAAGCTCCTTTTTATAATCCTTCATTATGTCCAAATAATTCGTATACTTGGGAACAAAGCCGAAATCCTCCTTCGCCTTTGTCATGTCAAAAAGAAAAGAAGGAGTGTTGTTGGGCTTTTCGGGTCTGTAGACAATCTTGCTCTTCTTTTCGGGATTTCCAAACACCTCAATAACCGCCTTAACCTGATCTTCAAGCTCAAGCTCCGTTCCTGAGGTCATGTTGTAAAGCCCGTAGGTCTTGTCGCTTTCAATAGCCTTTAAAAACGCCTCCGCAACGTCCTTTACATATATAATGTCTCTTGAAATATGCGGGTCTCCCCAAATTTCAATGTCCTTGCCCTGCTCTGCGTTTTCAATAAACGTCTGTATACCGGATTTATAGAGCTTTCCGTTAACATAAATAGAAGAATGAGGACCCACGCCGTAAACCGGAGGGAAGCGGAACCATGCGCACTGCATTCCGTGCTGCTGGTTATAATATTCCATAACGTCGTTAGCTGCGTTTTTGGAAATTACATATACCGCATGATCTCCCGTAAAATGGAAATCTCTCGGCTCCGTTTCTTTTATGGCGTAGCCCTTTTTCCATGCTCCGAAAACGTCGGAATAAGAAGAGCAGGAGATGAGTTTTCTAATGTTGTTTTTGCGGCAATATTCAAGAACGTTTATTGTTCCTATCACGTTTACTTCAAAATAATCCGCAGCGTTTTCATCCTTGGAAATATCCGTTTTGGAATTTGCGGGAAGAAGACCCGCCAAAAGTATAACGCCCTCAACGTCTTTAGTGGGAAGCTTTTTAAAGTCTTCTTTATTCGTTATATCAAGCGTAGCATATTCTGCGCCCATATTTTTTACAAATTCGCCTAATTTTTCGTTTCTGCCGGTGGCAAAAACTTTTTTACCGGCTTTAATAAGCCTTTCGACGGTGTAGCAGCCTATAAATCCCGTTGCGCCGATGACAACTATCATATTATTTTCCTCCGTATAAATTAAAATTTGTAGAAATCTTTAATTACCTTAACAACCTGCTCCTTAGCCTCTTTCGGTAAGCCGTAATACATCGGAAGCCTCATCAGCCTTTCGCTTTCCTTGGTTGTGTATTCGTCTTTACCGTTAAACCTGCCGAATTTAAGCCCCGCAGGAGCGGAATGAAGGGGAACATAATGGAAAACAAACTGAACGCCGTTTTCTCTTGCATAGCTTATAAGCTTCGTCCTCTCCTCAAGGTCCTTGCACTTTATATAGAACATATGCGCATTATGAACGCAGCCCTCCGGAATAAAGGGAAGCTCAATTTTTCCTGCGTCCGCAAGCTCTTTAAGCTCGTCGTGATAAAAATTCCACGAAGCCATGCGGTCGTCGTTTATTTTATCCGCCGCATTGAGCTGAGCCCATAAATAAGCCGCGTTAAGCTCGCTCGGAAGATAGCTGTCTCCGAAATCAACCCATGTGTATTTATCCACCTGACCTCTGAAAAAGCGTGAACGGTTGGTTCCTTTCTCTCTTAAAATCTCCGCCCTGTCGTTATATTCCGGGTCGTTTATAACAAGCGCGCCGCCCTCGCCCATTGAATAATTCTTTGTTTCATGAAAAGAGTAGCAGCCGAGATCTCCTATCGTTCCCAGAGCTCTTCCCTTATATGTGCTCATAACTCCCTGAGCGGCGTCTTCAATGACCTTAAGCCCGTGTCTTTTTGCGATATCCGTAATGGTATCCATTTCGCAAGCAACGCCCGCATAATGCACGGCAATTATCGCTTTTGTTTTTGGAGTAATCGCCGCTTCGATTTTAGTTTCATCGATATTCATGGTGTCTTTTCTTATATCGACAAACACCAGCTTGGCGCCGCCCAACACAGCCGCGGTCGCCGTGCTCGAAAATGTATAGCTCGGCAAAATCACTTCGTCGCCCGGCTTAAAATCGCATAAAAGCGCCGCCATATCGAGCGCAGTCGTGCCGCTCGTCGTTAAAAGCACCTTTTGCGCCGAAAAGCGCTCCTCTAACCATGCGTTGCATTTTTTTGTAAAGCCGCCGTCTCCGCATATTTTTTTCGATTCAATCGCTTGCTTGATATAGTCAAGCTCTGTGCCCACATAAGGCGGAACATTAAAATTAATCATAAATCTGCTCCCGTAATATTTAAACTGTTTTTTATTCTAAAATAAATTAAAAAGCGTGTTTTCTCCGAGTCCGGACTGCGCAAGCATAGCGCCGTAATGCGCGATGCATATGAGCACAAATATCACGTAAAATACAAGTCCCCAGGGGAATTTCTTTTCGCCCAGGCACTTTATCGTCTTTTCTTTATGCCAAAGCTTTATTCCCGCAGCAAACTCTCCGAAAATATCCGGCAGCACGGGACCTAATATCGCCGTTCCGAAAATAAGGCAATGAAGCGAAATCTCGCACCTCATTTCCACGCACAGCGCAAGGTTGGGAAGAACCGTTAAAAGGCAGCCTATAACAAGCCAAAATCTTGCGTTAAAGAAATTCTTTGCTTTTTTCGTATACCTCATCGCGGAATAAAGCGCAAGATATATCGCCGTATAGCTTAACGTAAGCCCCGCGATGCTGTTCCTCTGAAAATCAATAGATATGCAGGCAAAGAACTTGTCAACATAAAGGCATATATAATCAAAGGGATAATGGAGCACCATTTTTAAATATTCAAGCACGCCCCACGTTGAGCCGCCCATTCCCGCGGCTTCAATTGCCGCTTTTGCCTGCTCCGCTCCGCCGTAATGCTTTGCGACAATCTCAAAGCCTCTTTGGCTTACTATTGTCGGTCCGTAGAAGAGGCGGGACTTATCCATCATATATAAAAGACCTCTGTTAAGCCAGAACTGTCCGCTTAAAAACGTAACGCCCTGCTCCTCAAAGCTCTTCATTACCGTAGAATCAAACCAATATCCTAAAAGCTTAACCACAGCCGCGCCCACTATAAGCAAAAGCACGCACAAAAGAGCGCTGCCCCTTTTCGTCTTGTCCTTTAAAACCTTTAATGGGATGAGCTTTACAAGCGCAAAAATTATAACGCATACCATCGCAACGGAATATTGCCCGCTTACGGAAGCTCCGAGGCAGGCGATAAATCCTAAATAAAGCGAGCTTAAAACGCGCTTTATGCCGGTTTTGTTTTCAATCTTTATCGCGCTATTTATCGCAAGCATAAATATTGCGCAGCTCGGCAAATCAACCATTAGCTGTGAAAGCGCGCCCGTCTTGTCCCAAATTAAATAAAGTAGAGGAATAATTAATATTCTCTGCCACCATTTAGGCTCATAGTCAAAAAGATATTTGATGAAATTCGGCAAGCCTATTACCGTTATATAGGTAAACAGCAGAGCATGATAAACCATTACAAAGAAAAATTCGTTTGTACCGAACAGCACCGCCAGCTGATAAAGCCACACATACGGATAAACCGAAACAAATCCCTTATACAGAACGTAAGAAGGATATATATCTCCCGAATAATACGACGTTATCGTTTTCCATATGTCCTGAGCGTCTCCCGAGCTGTCCGTCATAGAGCCCCTTGACGCAAGCCATATCAAAAAAGCGGTAAACGTAACCAAAAACAGTATTACCGTCAGCTTGTGCTTCTTTAAAAACGCAAGCACTTCGCTACACTTTTGTTTCATCTAATTTCCTCCCCGCATGAGCCGTAAAGCTCGTCAAATTCTTCTTTAAGCATTCTATACCAATTAAGGTCCTTAAGCTCTCCGTTTATAAGTATATGTTTTTTAAACGTTCCCTCGTAAATAAAGCCTATTTTCTTATAAAACGCATTCGCTCTTTTATTTTCCGTAATTACGTTAAGATAGACCCTTTTTAAACCAAGCTCGTAAAAAGCGATTCTCAAAATCTCTTTCGTCGCAAACGAAGAGGCGCCCGTACCGTGCGCTCTTTTGCAAAAGCTGACGGCATACTCCGCGTTTTTTGCCTCTCTGTCAATATGCTTTAAGCTCACGGTCCCTAAATATTCGTCGTCGTCATTTACACAAGCCAAATGCAAATCATCTTTGTTCTTGTCAGAATTTTCTATAAACGAAAGCACCTTGTCTTTTGTAAAGCTTTTAAAATCCGCGGCAAAAATGCTGTTTATGCTGTCGTCATGCATCCACGACAGCATGCCCTCCGCGTCTTTTGCCTCTAAGGGTCTTAATCTCATATTTTCTCCTTAAAACTTGTTTATTACGTCTATAACGTAGCTTACCGTTTCGTCGTCCATTCCGTAATACATGGGAAGGCTCAATTCCTCAGCGGCAATCTTTCTTGCAAAGGGCAGGTCGTTAAGCTTGTCCTCAGCGTAAGCCTCCTGACGCGCAATGGAAATGGGATAGTGGCAGATAGTTCCTATTCCGTTCTCTTTTAAATATTCCTGAAGCTCGTCTCTCTGCTCGCAGAGCACCGGGAAAATATGCCATACATGCGTTCTGTCTTTTCCGACTTCCGGCAATTTTATTTTATCGTTATGGATACCTTTTAAATATTTCTCCGCAACCGTGCAGCGGAAGCTGTTGTATTCGTCAAGCTTTTTAAGCTTTAAGCGCAAGAATCCCGCCTGAAGCTCGTCAAGCCTGCTGTTTGTTCCTTTGTAAATATGATGATACTTTCTGTCTGAACCGTAGTTGGCAATCGCCCTTACTTTCTTTGCAATTTCCCCGTCGTTTGTAACCACGGCGCCCGCGTCTCCCAAAGCGCCTAAATTCTTTCCGGGATAAAAGCTGAAGCAAGCGGCGTCTCCGAAGGTGCCTATCTTTCTTCCCTTATAAAGCGCGCCGTGCGCCTGAGCGCAGTCTTCAACGAGCTTTAAATTATTTTCTCTGCAAAACTCGGTTATTTCGTCCATATCGGCAGACTGCCCGTAAAGATGAACGGCTATAACCGCGCGCGTTTTATCCGTAAGCGCCTCTTTAAGACCTTTCGCCGAAAGGTTGTATGTTTTTTCGTCCGGGTCGACAAGCACAGGCCTTGCGTTTACGTAAGAAACCGCAAGAGCCGTTGCAATAAATGTATTTGAGGGAACTATAACCTCGTCTCCCTTGCCTATTCCGAGAGCTCTTAGGGCAAGAATAATGGCTTCAAGCCCGTTGCCTACGCCGACGCAGTGTTTAACTCCGAGGTAATCCGCAAATTCCTTTTCAAAAGACGAAAGCTCGTCTCCGCCGATAAAATATCCCTTGTCATATATTTCTTCAAATTTTTTTGTCATCTGAGCCTTTAAATCTTCATGCATATATTAAAAGGTTGAAAACGGTACGTTTTTCATTTTTTACTCCTTAGTGAAATAGTCCTTAGCCAATTCTTCGTATTTATTATAATCTCTTATATAATCCGAAACCGTATAAAACTCGCTTGCGAGCACCAAAAGAACGGCGTCGCTTGAAAAGTCATACATTTCTCTCCACACCATGTCGCCTATATACAGCCCCTTATTAGGAGAATCAAGAAGCGTTACCTCCTCCTCATAAGGTGTTTTTGTAAGTATTTTTACGCTTCCGCTCACGCATATAAGCATCTGCTCAAGATGATAATGCGAATGAAAGCCTCTGCGCATATTTTCCGCAACGTTGTAAATATAATATATTCTCTTTATTCCGAAGGGAATATCCTTTGTCGCCTCAATAGGTATAAGATCCCCATAGGTATCATGATGATTATTAAAATAATAATGCGATACGTTTTTCATCTTTTCTCCTTATTTAACTCAGCCCTTTAAAGAGCGCCTTATTTTGTAAAGCAGCGCGGCAATAACAAACAGCAATGTAAACACGGCAAAAACTATTATTGCAACGGGCAGAATATTCTGTATTAATGAAATTATGAACGGAAGCAGCTTTAACGCAACCGAGGTTCCCCCGAAAGCCGAAAGCCCGGAAGAGGTAAGCGCAACAATCGAAAGGCTTCCCCATATAATC
>CAKSBK010000015.1 GCA_934438035.1 uncultured Christensenellaceae bacterium | reverse complement strand
AAACTATAGCGCCCGCATGACCCATGTTTTTGCCCTTAGGAGCGTTCTTTCCTGCAATAAGCGCAACAACGGGCTTTGTAACGTGCTCTTTAATGTATTTAGCCGCAAGCTCCTCTTCGCCGCCGCCGATTTCGCCTATCATTACGATAGCCTTTGTCTCCGGGTCTGCCTGGAAGTCTGGAAGAACGTCTATAAAGGTAGAGCCGGGAATCATATCGCCGCCGATACCTACAACGGTTGACTGACCCATGCCTGCGCAGGTCATCATGTATACGGACTCATAACCGTTCGTTGCGGAACGAGTCATAACGCCGATATTACCCTCTTTAAATATACGGTTAGCCATAAAGCCCGCCTTGCATTTTCCGGGAGAGATGATACCGAAGGAGTTGGGACCGTAAAGCTTTGCGCCCTTCTGTCTTGCAACCCAGTAGCACTTCATCATTTCATGAACGGGAGTATGCTCTGAAATTGTAAGAACGGTCTTTAAGCCTGCGTCAAGAGCCTCCATAACGGAAGCGGGGGTAAATTTAGCGGGAACGAAGATTATAGTCGCGTTAGCGCCTGTTGCTTCAACCGCCTCTTTAACGGTGTTAAATACGGGAACGCCTAAAATTTCCTGACCGCCCTTACCGGGAGTTACGCCGCCTACGACGTTCGTGCCGTATTCTATCATGGTCTTTGTATGGAACGAGCCTTCTCTGCCGGTAATGCCCTGTACGAGAAGCTTTGTGTTTTTATCGATTATTATACTCATGTTTTAAGGTTCCTTTCGTATTATTCGTGAAGCTTCCAGAGAACTTCAACTGCTTCGGGAACGTTATCAACAGCGGTTACTCTGTCTTTCATCGTCTCGATTGTCTGCATAGCGATGTCTTTGTTGGTTCCCTCTATACGAACTACGACTCTCTTGTCAGCCGGAAGCTGATCTAAAGCCATCTTAATACCGGAGCAAACCTCGTCGCATCTTGTAATACCGCCGAAAATGTAAACGAGCAATACCTTGATGTTGGGGTTTCTGAACATTATCTTAACGCCCTCGCAGAGCTTCTCGGCAACGGCGCCGCCGCCCTGGTCAAGACCCTCGCCTACTACCATGCCTCTCTTAGTGATGAGGTCAAGGCAGCTCATCATCATTCCGGAGCCGTTAGACATGATGCCTACGGTGCCCTGTTCGTCAATCGGAATGAAGTGGAAGCCGAACTTACGAGCGTCTATAACTCTTTCGTCCTCCTGAATCTGATCTCTGAAAGCGACGATGTCGGGGAGCTTGCCTATCTGCATTGCGTTGTCGTCAATTTCAACCTTGCCGTCAAGCGCTAATATTGTATCGTCGTCGGTAACGCCTACGGGGTTAATCTCAACGAGCATGGTGTTATAATCAAAGAACGCCTTGTAGAGCTTCTTAACCATTTCCGTAAGCTGACCTATATATTTCTTATCCTCACCGTTTATATCCATGCCGGTTGAAGACATCATGTATCTTATCGTGTAATCCTGAACGCCTCTTAAGGGGTCGATAGCAACCTTTGCAACCTTTTCGGGAGTCTCCTTTGCAACCTGCTCGATCTCCATACCGCCGCAGGGAGAGAAGATGAGAAGCGGGCACTTTGTGTTTCTGTCAAGCATTATTGACATATACCACTCTTTTGCAACGGAAGCCTTTTCAACCACGAGAAGCTGGTTTGCAATAAAGCCTCTGACATTCATATGATAAAGCTGCTTTGCGATTTCAACCGCCTCTTCAGCGTTGTTTGCGAATTTAACGCCGCCCGCCTTACCTCTTCCGCCTATCTGTACCTGAACCTTAATAACAACGGGATAGGTGAGATTAGCTGCGGCAATTTTCTCCGGAATACCGTCAAGGCTGTCTATAACGACGCCGTTCATTACAGGTATCTCGAATTTTTCAAATATAGATCTTGCCTGATACTCAAGTAATTTCATTTTTGAATCCTTTCGTTTTTAAATCATATAATCGCAGTATTCCCGCATTGGTAAAAATGCGGGAATATATGCATGTTTTGCTTGTGATTAACCCCAGATCTCTTCGTCGGAGGGCTGAGTAGCGCCGGGCTTTGTGAAAGCGATTCTCGACTTATTGAACAGATGATAATAAGTGAGGTTCTCGGAAATGGAGTTGTTGCCCCAAGAGCCGCAGCCGAGCGTCGTCGTAGGAGAAAGCGCGTTGCAGAATGCACCGCCGTTCTGGCTTGCGCAGGACTGGTTGATAAGAACTCTGGAAACGGGGAGAACTTCGCCCGCATACTCGATATGAGCCTCGTTGTTGGACTGAATGGAGCAGGAGTGGCCTGCGCCGAAATATTCAAGGTTTGCTTTAGCTATAGCTACAGCCTCTTCCCAATTGTCGTACTTGTAAGCGGTCATAACGGGGCACATCTTCTCCTTGGAGAAATAGTCCTTATCGCCGTACTCTGCGGGAGCAAGGATAATGAGCTTCGTTCCCTCGGGAATCGTTACGCCTGCAGCGTCTGCAACCTTCTTAACGGACTGACCTACAAGGTCCTTATTCATCTCACCGCCGGGGAAGATAACGTCTCTGAACTTGTCTACGGTAGCCTTGTCGTCATAGTATACTGCGCCCTGCTTCTCAAACTCTGCGATGATCTCGTCATACTTGGAAGCGGGAGCGATTATCGTCTGGTCGCCGGAGCAGATGATGCCGTTATCAAACGTTCTGGAAGCAACTACCTTTGTAACCGCCTCGGGAATGTCAACGTCGTCGTCGAAAATACCCTGAACGTTGCCGGAACCTACGCCGTAGCAGGGCTTGCCGGAGGAATAAGCGGATTTAACCATTCCGGGGCCGCCTGTTGCAAGAACAACGTCCGCAGTCTTCATAAGAAGAGCGGAAGCTTCGATTGTAGGCTGCTCAATATAAAGGAATATATCTCTCGGAACGCCCATCTTGTCAAGCTCTGCATAGTAAAGCTCCGCAAGTCTTGCCGTGCACTTCTTGCTGCGGGGATGGGGGCTGATGATTATTGTGTTTCTGCCCTTAATAGCAAACATTGCGTTGCACATGGGGGTAACGATGGGGTTTGTGCAGGGGGTAGCCGCGCAAACAACGCCCATGGGCTTAGCTACTTCGATAATGCCGTCCTCGGGAATGCGGTTTATGATACCTACAGACTTCTTGCCCTTAAGAGAATTCCAAATTATTCTGGACTTACCCTTGCACTTAGCAACCTTGTCCTCATAAACGCCCATTCTGGACTCTTCAGCGGCCATCTTCGCAAGCTCTTCTGCATTGTCGAAAACGACTTTTGCAAACATCTTTGCTATGTCGTCAACCTGCTCTTGCGTATAGTTCTCCACTACCTTCTGCGCCGCTCTTGAACGAGCAACAAGACCGTTGATCATTTCTTGTGTTTCCATTTTGATTAGCCTCCCAGCTATTATGATTTTACTTTTATTCTCACTGCGCTTTCGCAGTGTTTAAGACATTTTTTGCCGTATGACCGCTCTTCAAAAATGGTCATACCACTAAATATTATAGTAATGCCGTAATATTTTTTTGTCAAGAGTTTTGACGCTTTTAGTTGGTTCTATATAAAAAACCATAGGTATACGTATAACTTATATAAAGCATAACATATTTATGATGAAAAATCACGCATTAAATTAAGAAAATATTACTTAAATTAATTTGCGTTCAATAGACATTAACCTTAAAACATGCTAAAATAAATAGGATATATTGTAGGATAAAGGTGAAATCAATGTCAAAATACAATACTAAACCCCGTCTTTACGAGGAAATAGTTTCTCAGCTTGTAGAGCGGATAAAAGACGGCTCCCTAAAGCCGGGCATGCGTCTTCCTTCCGAAAGAAAACTTGCTGACGAAATGAAAGTTTCGCGCACGGTAATAAGAGAGGCTCTTCGCTCAATGGCAAGCCTCGGATATATCGAAAGTAAAATAGGCGGCGGCACATACGTTAAATCCGTCACCTTAGACAGCGTTATAGACCCGTTTTCCGTAATGCTCTCTCAGGATGAAAAGCTTATAAAAGAGCTTGTTGAAGTAAGGGTAATGCTGGAAAGCGAGGTCGCCAAGCTCGCTGCAAAAAATATTACCGAAGAGAACTTTTCCGACGTTCAGTATACTATAGACCTCATGAAAAATGAAATTGAAAACGGCGGAACGGGTATTTTGGGCGAAGACGCCTTCCATAACTGCCTTGCGGAAATTGCGGATAATTCCGCGCTGTCCATGATATTGGGAATGTGTTCCGAGCTTTTAACAAAATCCCGTCAGGCGACGCTGCTTATTCCCGGCCAGCCGGAAGACAGTTTGTGCGACCATATAGAGATATTCGCCGCAATAAAAGAGCATAACTCCTCTTCCGCTTCAAAGCTCATGAAGCACCACCTCCAAAAGGCAAAGAAAAACCTCGCGAGCTATAATAAAAAGACGAGAAAATCCGTTTCGTCTCAATAAAATACGAATCAAAAAAGAAGCCGCCCTAAAAAAGCAAGCTTCTTTTTTTAATAAAACACAATTCCCAAAACGGCGCTTAATATAATAACCGCTATTGCGCCCATGCTCTTTTTCGCAACGATACGATACACAGCCAAGCAAGCCGCAAGAATCGCAAATATTATCAGCGAGGAAACGTCAAAAGCCGGCTTTAGAACGCTTCCCGTAAGACAGTTTAAAATAATATAAAGTCCCGCTGCGATTATCATTCCGGTAACCGCGGGGCGAACGCCGAAAAACGCCGCCTTAACAAATCTATTTTCCGTAAACCTCTTAAGAGCCAGCGAAACCAGAATTATAACCGCAAACGAAGGCAGAACCACGCCCGCCGTCGCCAAAAGAGCGCCTAAAAAGCCGCCCTTTGCTCCTCCGACATACGTTGCCATATTTACCATTATCGGCCCGGGAGTGGATTCCGAAACGGCAATCATGTTTAAAAACGCCTCTTCCGTAAGCCATCCGTTTTTTACAACGCTCTCACGTATTATCGGCACCGCACCGTATGAGCCGCCGAAAGTAAAAAGCCCTATTTTCAAAAACTCCAAAAACAGCTTAAGCATTTTTACCTCCCGCCGCAAGCGTAAACATTCCCACCGCCGCCGCAAAAAGTATTACAAAAACAGAGGATACGTTTAAAGCTAAAACGTTGCTGACGACGCAAAACGTCAAGGAAGCGCAAAACAGAGCTACGGTAAGCGGCGTTTTTTTAATTTCCTTAAACATTTTTATTCCCACACATGCTATCGTAAGCCCCACGCCTATTCTCACGCCCTTAAGCGCCTTTGTGATAATAGGGTAAGCTAAAATATCGTTAAAGAACAAAGAGATTACATATATAATTACAAGCGACGGCAGCACCCCGCCCGTTGTAGAAAAAAGCGCGCCTAAAAAGCCCAGTCTTTTAAACCCCAAAAACGTAGCGCAGTTTATCGCCACGGGACCGGGAGTGGATTCCGAAACGGCAACCATATCCGCAAGCTCTTCTTTCGTCATCCACTGCCGCTTTTTTATGCATTCGCTTTCAATCACGCCTATCATGGCGTACCCGCCGCCAAATGTAAAAAGTCCTATTTTCATAAACACCAACGCCGTTTTTAAAAGCTCTTTAAGTTTATTCATTTTTCCTCTTCAATATAAAAGCGCTTAAGCACTTCTTCTCCGCCCTCGGCTATCATTGAATACTGGTTTTTAAAAAGCACCATTCCCGGCTTTGCGCCGTTGGCTTTCCAAATGTTCTTTCTTTTTACATAGTCAACCTCAACTCTTCCGCTTTTTGCGGAACAGAGCGAGGCCGCGATTTTTGCCGCGTCTTCAATAGCGGCGTCCGTAGGCTCTCTTCCCTCCAAAAAGAGCACAACATGAGAACCCGGAATGTTTTTTGCATGAAACCATATGTCCTCGTCGCCCGCAGCGTGCAGAGTAAGCGCGTCGTTCTGACGGCTGTTTTTTCCTGCAAGCACCGTAAAGCCGTCCGACACCTTAAAGCGCATAAGAGATGAAAGAGGATCGTTTCTTTTAGGGAGCTTTTCTTTTTTACCCTGTTCGATATATCCGCATCTTATAAGCTCGCTTCTTACCTCCTCTGCGTCTTCGGCATTCTTTGCGGTATCCGTCATATATTTAAGCGTTTCAAGGTAATAAAGCTCGTCTTTATATTTTGCGCTTCTCTCTTCCGCTATTTCCTTTGCGTTTTTAAGCTTGCCCACTTTTTTAAAATATGCCTGAACGTTTGCGGAGGGGGAAAGCTTTTCGTCAAGAGGTATAATAACGTTTTCCCCCGTGTAATAATTAAGTACGCAAATATTTTTCATTCCCCTCTTAAGAAGATATATGTTAGCGCTTAAAAGCTCGCCGTAAAGACGAAGCTTTTCGGAATTATCCGCCTCTTTGAGGGTTTCAAGCTGAATTTTTAATTTTTTCTCAACCCTCTTGATATTTTTTTGAATAATCCTTAAAAGGGCGTCTTTTTTATGCTTTAGAGAGATATAATTAAATCTTTCGGTGTAATAACCGTCTAAAAGCTCGTTTGCCGTGTCAAAATACACCCTGCCGGTTTGCGAAAACGTATTATACGGCACCAGTGAAAAAAACACGGGCAAGCCTTCCATATTCTTTTGCATAACGGGCATTGGGCTTTGCACAGCCTGCGTTAAAAAGCTCTTTATATTCTTTGCGTAAATAAGCACGGAGGCAGGGTCCGAAGAGCCGTTAAAAAACCTCTCTTCAAGCTCCGCCGCCGTCTGAAAGCTTATTCCCTCAAGAGATAAAAGTCCGTCTGCGGCAATGCTTTTTGCAATCTGCGTTTCCTCGGCGGAAAGCGGGTTAAGCTTTAAAAGCGGCGGCGCCTCGTATGTAATTCCCGGCAAAATCTGCCTTACCGAGCTTAAATCCGGCGGAACTCGCTTTATACTGTCAATAACCTTGCCGTCTAAAGTAAGAATTATATTTGAGTATTTTCCCATTATCTCACAAATAAGAGAATAGCTCTTTATAAAGCCCATTTCGTCTCTTGCGTCGATTTTTATTTCCGCAATTCTCTCCAGCCCCATTTGTGAGATATCCGTGATTTTTCCCGAAGAAAGATACTTTCTTAACAGCATGCAAAAATTGGGCGCGGTTCCCGGGTTTTCCTTTGCCGAGCAAGTAATTCCGAGGCGGCATTCCCCTCCGTTTGCAGACAGATTAAGCCGCTTTTTCCCCTGCGAAGTGTGAAGAAGAAGCACTATTTCTTCTCTTTCCGGCTGATATATTTTTTCTATTTTGCTTCCTATTATTATTTCCTTAAGCTCTGTTACGATTCTGTAAAGCGTAAGTCCGTCGAGCGTCATGTCGTTTCTCCTTAAAGTGTTTTCACCCTATTTTACAATAATTCGCAAAAAATGTACATAAACAGAATACGTTCAGACGGGCTTAAATATAATTTACTGCAAACATTACATTTAACGGAGGCTGTATAACCATGAAAAAAACTGCGGTTTTTGCGCTTTTAATTGCTTTTGCCTTGCTTTTATGCGCTTCTTGCGTAAAGAAACTGCCCGAAGAACAAATGCCCGTTTTCTCCGAGCTTTCCTCTTTTACCGTCTGCTACGAAGCGGAAGATAAGCTTGTTCCCATAAGCGTTAACGAAAAATGGGACCCCGATATTTTAAGCACCCTTCTAAAAAAACTCTGCGTTTCTTCGGCGGAGCTTGAAAACACAGGTCTTTGCCCCGTTTTGCCGACGGACTGCGCATTTAACGTATCCGTAAAAAACGGCACCGCAAATATTGACATAAACTGTCCGTCGATTGATTCGCTTACCGAGGGAAAGGCAAAAAACATCGTCTCTTCCGTAACGGCAGTCGCAACGCAGTTTAGCGGAATCAATTCCGTAAACTTAAGCTTTAACGGAAACGCAAAAAAGCTCGGCGCAACGGATATATCCCTGCCCCTGGAAAACGCGCAGTTAAACCCGGCTTACGACTTGGGTTCGCTTTCCCCTTTTACGGTATACTATTCTCTTAAAGACAGCGAATACGTCGTTCCCGTAACAAAAGCCGCAAGAACGATTGACGCAAAAACCATGGTTGAAGCCATGATAAAAGAGCCAAAAGACAAAAAATACGTTTCTCTTTTCCCCTCGGGAACAAAGCTTCTTTCGGCGGAGGTTAAAGACGGCTCTTTGATTCTCAACTTTTCAAAGGAGCTTTCCTCTTTAAACGATACGCCCGAAAAGCGCGAGCTTTTATTTAAAACGCTTTCTTACGCTTTAAACGGGCTTTCGGGAATTGACAAAGCGCAAATATTAGCCGAGGGAAAATCCGTTTGCGAAATTCCCGTATTATCCGGCGTATTTTCAAACAATGCGGAGGTATTGCAGGGCGAGCCCTAAAGGACTATAATATATGTTAGAAAATACGGAGGATATCTATAAAATTGAGAAATGACAAAAGGCGCAGCGACGCCATCAGAAAGACAAATATAATACCCGGCTTTATGCCGAATGCGGCGGGAAGCTGCCTTATAGAAACGGGCAGAACAAGGGTATTATGCACCGCCACCGTGCAGCACGGAGTGCCTGCGTTCCGACCGGAAAATCAAGGCTGGCTCACGGCGGAATATTCAATGCTTCCCGGTTCAACCGTAATAAGAAAGCAAAGGGAGCGCCAGAAAAGCGATTCCCGTTCAATCGAAATTCAAAGGCTCATAGGCAGAAGCTTAAGGAGCATAATCGACCTTTCGCTTATTCCCGGTCTTACGATAAATATAGACTGCGACGTAATTCAGGCGGACGGCGGCACGAGAACCGCCTCTATAACGGGAGGCTACGTGGCGCTTGCCCTTGCCGTTAAAAAGCTTATTAAAAGCGGAGCAATAAAGCAAAACCCGCTTAAAAAATACCTTGCCGCAGTCAGCGCCGGAATTGTTGATGGCGAGCCTCTTTTAGACCTTTGCTATACCGAGGATTCAAACGCAGAGGCGGATATGAACTATGTAGGCACAGACGACGGAGAGATTGCCGAAATTCAAATAACGGGCGAAAAGCGTACAATTAAAGGCGAGGAATTTGTAAAGCTAATATCTCTTTGCCAAGACGGCGTAAGCGCACTTATCGCAGAACAAAAAAAGATACTGGAGGATTAAAATGTCTAAGCTTATAATAGCTACGAACAACGCAGGAAAGGTCAGAGAAATTAAAGCGATTTTTAACGGGCTTTATGATGAAATCGCCTCTCTTAAAGATGAAAACATAAAGGCGGACGTCGTTGAAGACGGAAGCACCTTTAAAGAAAACGCAGAAAAAAAGGCCAGGGAAATAAGCCTTCTTACCGACTGCGACGTACTTGCGGACGACAGCGGACTATGCGTAGACGCTCTTGACGGGGCGCCAGGCGTTTATTCCGCCCGCTTCTCCGGTACAGGAGACGACGACAAAAACAACGAGCTGCTAATAGAAAAACTAAAGGACGTTCCCTTTTCTAAGCGCACTGCCAGATTCGTAAGCGCAATTTCCGTCGCAAAAAACGGCAAAGTCCTTTTCACCTGCGAAGCGAGCTCCGACACCGGGCTTATAACGGATAAACCGGCGGGAGAAAACGGCTTCGGCTATGACTCCGTTTTCTATCACCCCGATTATAAAAAGACCTTTGCCGAGCTTGACAGCGACGTTAAAAACTCAATAAGCCACAGAAAAAGAGCCCTTGAGCTCGTAAGGCAGCAGCTTTTAAACAGAAAAAACATATGAGAATATTAGTGGTTTCGGATTCTCACGGGAGCATAAGCGCGCTTAAACAGGCGCTTTACCGAGCCTCCGAGGAAAATAAAACAGACATGATTTTTCACCTGGGCGATAATTTCAAAGACGCCGTGGAGCTTCAAAAAATCGCAGATATTCCCGTTGAATGCGTCGCCGGAAACTGCGACTTCGTAAATTACCCCACCAAAAGACTTGTAACCGCTGGCGGTAAAAGGTTCTTTTTAACGCACGGCCACGAATACGGCGTGGGATATTCTCTTGACAGGCTCGCTTACGCCGCAATGGAAGAGGAAGCGGACGCAGCTTTATTCGGTCATACGCATAAACCGCTTCTCGATTACGGCCCCGGCTTTTTAATTTTAAACCCCGGGAGCGTAAGCCGCCCGAGAGCCTCAAAGCCCTCTTACGGAGTTATAGATATCGACTCTAACGGAGTTCTGCATGCGAATTTGTTTACTTTGACATAATTTTAAAATTGGGGCTTGACAAGAGAACTGCGTTATAATATAATCATCTATGCGTGATAACGCAAGTCAATTGTGCGTCTGTAGCTCAGTTGGATAGAGCAACGGCCTTCTAAGCCGTGTGTCCGGGGTTCGAATCCCTGTAGGCGCGCCATTTGTCGGGTCGGCGGTCGCTTTTTAGCGGCCGCATTGTACCGCAAGCTACCTGAGTTTAAACTCAATGGTTGCCATATGTGGTGGGTGTAGCTCAGTTGGTTAGAGTACCAGGTTGTGGCCCTGGGGGTCGTGGGTTCGAGTCCCACTACCCACCCCACAAAAGGTTATACATTGGGG
>CAKSBK010000014.1 GCA_934438035.1 uncultured Christensenellaceae bacterium | reverse complement strand
TTCTATATATTTGGGATAGTCCTTTCCCTCCCAATCCTTGTTCCAGTAGCAGTAACATATTCCGAATTTCATTTTTCTTCCTCCTTGATATTATGCTCTCTTTTTCTTTGTAATAGCGTCTATGGAAACGGCGATGATAACAACCGCGCCGGTTACAACGTTATCCCAGTAAGAGGAAAGTCCTACGAGGTTTATACAGAATGTTATAGCCGCCATGAGAAGACCGCCGATAAGCGTACCGCCTACGCCGCCCATGCCGCCGGACATTGCCGTGCCGCCCAAAACAGCCGCCGTGATTGAAGGCATAACCCAGTTCTCACCGATGTTAACCTGAGAAGCGCCCATTCTCAAAACCATGAGAACGCCCGTCATACCGGAAATAAGACCTGCAAGAGAGTAAACTCCCATCTGTGTTCTGTTCGTTCTTACGCCGACTATCTTAGCCGCAACGGTGTTTCCGCCGACAGCGTAAATATGTCTTCCGAAGGAGGTGAACTTAAGCATGAGCATAAGTATTATTACAACCGCAATCATTATTAACGTGGGATAAGGAATTACTCCGAAAAGCGAACCCTGTCCTATTACGGTTACGGAATCGGGAATACCCGTTAACGGAACGCCCTGCGTACAAACGTATATAATGCCCTTATAAAGCGAGCTTGTAGCAAGAGTAACGATGAAGGGAGGAAGATTTAAGCCGCAGATGAATACGCCGTTGATGGCTCCGCATACAAAGCCTACGATTATTGCAACGAGTATTGCTATAAAGGGGTTAATCTCCGCCTGTAACGTGAGCATTGCGAAAACCATGCTTGAAAGGCCGGCAATACTTGCAACGGAAAGGTCAATTCCGCCGAGTAACAAAACAAGAGTCTGTGCGCAGCCGATAAGTATCGTAAACGACGCCGTTCTTGTATAGGTTGAAAGGTTATATGCCGTATAGAAGTTTCCGCCGGTTGCGAAGTGAACTATAACGGTCATTACTATAGTGACGAGCAAAACCACGAATGCTGTGGATTTTACCATCGTCATAAGCTTATTTTTAAATCTGTTGCTGTTTGCGCTGACATTGCTGTTTTCCATAATTGCCTCCTAATTTACTGAAGAGCCACGCGCAGGATATCTTCACGTTTCATATCCTCTCTGGGCTCGACTACTCCTCTTACCTCTCCTTCAAACATTACCACAAGTCTGTCTGCTATTGCAACAAGCTCGTCCATTTCGGAAGAGATTACAACGACTGTTACACCCTTATCTGCGAGTTCTCTTACAAGATCGTATATCTCGGATTTCGCTCTTACGTCTATACCTCTTGTAGGCTCGTCCATTATAAGGAGCTTAACGTCCTTTTCAAGCCACCTTGCGATTATAACTTTCTGCTGGTTGCCGCCCGAAAGGCTCTTTATTTTTGTATCCTCGTTGGGAGTTTTTACTCTTAATTTTCCTATTTCGTCAACGGCTAATTTCTTAACCTTGCCGAAATTTATAAACCCGCCCTTTTTCAGTCTCTTATATGAGGGAAGAAGCATGTTTTCGTAAATGGGAAGCTCTGCGAACATTCCCTGCTTTCTGCGTTCCTCGGGGATTAAGCCTATGCCCTTTTTAATCGCTTCATAGGGGCTTTTAAACTCAACCTCTTCGCCCTCAAAATAGAGCTTGCCGGCGTCCTTTTTGGTAAGACCGTAAATACAGCTGAAAAGCTCTGTTCTTCCCGAACCGATGAGTCCGGCAATTCCCAATATTTCGCCTTTCTTTACGTCTATATTAACGCCCTTAAATTCGTTCTTTCTCGTGTATCCCTGAATGCTTAAAACGACTTCGTCTGAAACCTGTCTTTCGACTCTCTTGAACTTATCTACCTTTTCGTTTGCCATGTAGTAGATCATGTCGCTTATGGTAAGCTCGCTTGCATCGCAGGCCTTAACCATTTTGCCGTCTCTCATTATGGTAACGCGGTCAGCCATTTCGACAACCTCGTCCAAATGGTGCGTTATCATTATTATCGAGCAGCCTTCTTCTTTTAGCATTCTTATGTTTTCAAAAAGTCTTTTTGTCTCTATAACCGTAAGGCTTGCGGTGGGCTCGTCCAATATGATTATGTTGGAGCCTGCTGCGATTGTTCTTGCGATTGATACGAGCTGCTGATAAGCAGAGCTTATATGTCCGACCTTTATATCGGGATCTATGTCAACGTTGAGCTTCTTTAAAACCTCTTCGGCTTTCTCATGCGTTTTTTTCCAATCTATAAAGCTTGCTTTTTTCTGATGATTGCCGAGGAAAATATTTTCGGCTATCGATATATCGGGTACAAGGTTAAGCTCCTGCGGAACCATTCCTATTCCCTTTTGAAGCGCCTCAAAAGGCGACTTGTTTTCAATTTTTTCTCCGTTTAGAAAAATTTCTCCTGAATCCAGACTGTATACGCCCATGAGCACGTTCATGAGCGTGCTTTTGCCGGCTCCGTTTTCTCCTATAAGCGCCATAACCTCTCCTTTTTTAAGGTTGAAGTTTACGTTATCGAGAGCCAGCGTACCGGGGAAACGCTTTACAATATCCTTCATTTCCAGAATATATTCGTTCATGATTTCCTCCCTCTGCTATTGTTTCTTTCTAATCGGGAGCCTCCGAAAACGGAGGCTCCCTTTATGTCAGTAGTAGTTGTTATCAGTTAGAGCTTGCGCCGCCGTAAAGCTTGTTGATGAAGCCCTGAGCGTCGTCCTGATAAATGATGGTTGTCTGCTCTTCGGTCTGCTCCGGGAAGGTGTCGGGTCCGGGCTCAAGACCGTCAGCGATCATTATAGCAACCTGAATGGTGTCAAAGCCCATCTTGTAGCAGTCCTGAACGCCGAGAGCGGTGATAACGCCGTCTCTTAAGTACTCAAGAGCGCGGAGGTCGTGGTCCATACCAACAAGAACGATCTTGCCTGCAAGGCCCTTATCCTCAACTGCCTGAGCTGCGCCAACGGGGTTGCCCATGTTGTTGCAGAAGATAGCGTCAAGGTCGGAATACTTCTGGAGCCAGCCCTCAGTGATGGAAAGAGCGCTTTCAACAGAGTCGTTATCATACTGAATGTCTAAAACTTCGATGTCGGGATATTTAGCCATAACATCCTGGAAGCCCTTAATTCTGTCTTCGTGGCAGGGAGCGCCGATGGTTCCGCCGAGAGCGCAAACCTTACCCTTGTAACCGATCTTCTCAGCCATGATTTCAGCTAAGTCAGCACCGTCCTGATAGTTATGAGTGTTGCCTACATAAGCGATTCTCTTGCAGCCGTCTTCTTTAGTAGCGTCGGAGCTGGAGAACGTCATGATCTTAGCGCCCTGGTCGATTAACTTGTTGATGGTAGGAGTAACGATCTTGATATCGTTAACGTCAACGCCGATAACGTCGAAGTTTCTTCCTGCCGCCTGCTCTATTCTGCTAACCTGGTCTGCAGCGTCGGGCTGAACGGGAGCGTTGTAATCATAGTTTACGGTGATTCCCTTTTCAGCGTACTGTTTAGCTGCGTCTTCAAGACCGAGACCTACAGCGTCCCACCAAGCGTGAACGAGCTTGTAAGTAAGATAGAAGTTGTATTCCGTCTTCTTGGGCTGATAGTCGCCTAATTTAAGGTCGGAGCTTAAAGCTTCGTTTGCCTTGCCGTTGTCGGTAGCAACGGGAGCTTCCGTTTTAGCGGGCTCGTCAGACTTTGCGGGGTCGTCCGCGGGTTTCGCTGCACATCCAACAAAGGAAAGAGCGAGAAGGAGTATTGCTAACGACATAGCAATAAGTTTCTTAAGGTTCTTCATTATTAATTCCTCCTAATTATATATATCGATAGCTGCGCCGCTATCAAACAACTTCACACCTGAATAAGAAAAAATATTTGTCATAGGTTTCTTTAGGCAAATTCGTTTTTCTTTTTGTACTCATATATTATCACCCTGCTTTCGTTTTGTCAACAAAAATATTTCTTTTTCTTTCTTTTTTCTTTCTTTTCGTTAAACGACCGATTGTTTAACTCTTTTTAAAGTCATACTGTTTTCCTGCGAAATTTCTTTTTATTATTCGATTTATATGCTATAATACCTTTTAGTGAGGTAATTATGTTAAAGGCAACAAGATTAGCAAAAATTAAAGAAATAATTTTAGACAGAGGACAAGTAGACGTAAATTCCCTCGTTTCGCTTTTTGGCGTTTCTGTAGTTACCATTCGAAACGATTTGGAAACGCTCGAAAAAGAAAACTTTATTCACCGTACGCACGGCGGCGCAATTTTAAACGACGATTACAATAAACAGGTAAGCACGCAGGGCATCCTCTTCGGAAACGAAATAGAATACGATGAAAATAAAGAATATATCGCGCAGATTGCCGCGGAAATGGTAAAGCCGAACGAATGGATTTATTTGGGACAAGGGCAGACGTGTTACTATATAGCTAAAGCGCTCGTGAGCAAAAACCAGCTCTGCTGCGTAACCAATAACCTTTACGCCGCAGCGGTATTGTCTCGAAATCCTTCCGCAAACGTAATAGTAACGGGCGGCAACCTCGTTAAGGATTTAATGAGCCTTTCGGGCGAGCTTTTTATTCGCTCTTTGGAAAATATCTTTATTTCCAAGGCCTTCGTTGGCGTTGCGGGAATAGATTTTAACGGAGGCTACACAATATACCACGCCTCCGAGCTTAACGTATATAATAAGATAAAAAGCATGTGCAAGGAATTTATAATCGCCGCGGATTATACAAAGTTCAATAACGTATCGTTTATGCGCATAGGTCCTCTTGACATTGCGGACGCCGTTATCACAAACGAAAATATTCCCGACGACTACAAAACCTATTTCTTTGAGCACGGAGTAAAGATTTTCACGTCCTACAACATCAAGAATTCGTCTGTAAGAGGTGTATCAAATGATTGACATTCCGTTACTGCGTATAAAAAACGTTTCAATGCGTTATTATGAAAACACCGTCTTAAAAGACATAAACCTTTCCTTTAAGGCGGGCAGCTTTTATGCGCTCTTAGGCAGCAACGGAAGCGGCAAAAGCACACTTGTAAAAATAATTTCCGGGCAAATTCAAAATTACACGGGCGACCTGCTTTTAGAGGGTAGAAAAGTACGCTTTTCCAATGTTTACGACGCAAAAAAACAGGGAATATTCATTTCCTCTCAGGAAAACATATTTTTTAACAACCTTACCGTACTCGAGAATCTCTACCTCGGAACGCATCTTGACAACGGCTGTATTTTTAAGAGCAAAATACGTCATGAATGCAAAAAGGCTCTCGAGCTTTTGGGGCTTAATATGCCCCTTGAAAAAAAGGCGGCGGGGCTTTCCCTTGCGGAAAAAAACCTCATTCAGCTCGCAAGGCTTCTTATAGACCGCCCGAGAATACTGATTCTTGACGAGCTTGCGGATTCTCTTACGCTCGCGGAATCCGAAAAGGTCAACAGCGTTTTAACCGATCTTAAAAACGAAGGCGTTTCCATAATATATATAACCCACCGAGTTGACGACATAATAAACCTGGCGGACAGCGTTATAACCATAAGAGACGGCGTCATAGTTTCAAATAAACCGAGAAAGGAAGAAGACGACCTCACATTAAAAAAGAACATGCTGGGAGATAATTACAAGCACTATTACCCCAAGCTGTTCGTCTCCAAAAAATCCAAGCTTTTAGAAGTCAGAAACGTTTCCACCAACTTTTTAAGCGATATTTCCTTTTCGCTTTGCAGCGGGGAAATTCTGGGAATCGCCGGGCTTGTCGGCTCCGGCCGCTCGAGCCTGTTAAAGGCGGTTGCCGGACTTAACAAAATAAAAAGCGGAAGCATAGATTATTTTCTCCCGCCGGGAACGACTATAGGATATCTTCCCGAAGACAGAGATTCCGAAGCTCTCTTCTATAACCTTCCTTTAGAGCAAAATATAAGCATACGCAACCTTCAAAAGATTAAGAAAACAGTGTTCCTGCATTTAAATGAAGAAAAGCTTTACGCCAGAGATATAATAGAGCGCCTGGGAATAGACGCTGCCAGCGGAAATAACGTTGCGTTTTTAAGCGGCGGCAACAAGCAAAGGGTAATCATCGGCAGGCATATCTTTTCAAAAAGCTCTCTTTATATATTTGACGAACCCACGCAGGGCATTGACATCGCAGGAAAAGTCGCAATATATAACATATTTAACGAGCTTCTAAGAAGAGGCGCGGGCATACTCCTCGTTTCCTCCGATTTTTCCGAGCTCGCAGGCATGTGCGACCGACTTTTGGTAATAAACCGAGGCTCTATAGTAGGCGAATTTAATTATTCGGAAACAAATCAAGACAACCTATTCTCCCTCTGCGGAGTATAAGCCCGCCGCCCGGCGGGTTTTTTAGTGTTTCTTAACAAACGAAAAATAAAAAGAAAGTTTAAGAAAATAAAAGAAAGTTTTTTGTTGACATTTCCTTTCTTTTGCTTTATCATATAGTTAACGCAATAAGATGCGTTTTAAAACAGTTGACCTAATATAATATATAGTAATAGTTTCTTCTTCATCTAAAGGTGCGCCGAAATATCGGCGTGCTTTTATTTTTCCGTTGCATTAAATGCATTTTTCTGTTAGTCTATAGTATATTAATAAAGCGCTGCTTTTTTAACGGAGGAGTATAATGAAAATAATAATTGTCGGCGCAGGAAAGGTCGGCTATCAGCTCGCAAAAAACCTTCTTTCGGAGGGAAACGATATCACCGTCATCGATAAAAACGAGCTGGTCGTAAACACCGCGGGAAATACTCTCGACTGCATAGGTTTAACCGGAAACGGCGCCGCATATTCCACTCTTTTAGACGCGGGAGTCGCAAACAACGACTTATTAATCGCAACAACCGCGTCTGACGAAATCAACATCATTACCTGCCTTACGGCAAAACATCTCGGCATAAAAAACACCATCGCAAGAGTAAGAAACCCCGAATACTACGAAAAAACAGGTTTTTTACAAAATACGATAGGCGCTTCCATGTTAATTAATCCCGAGTTTTCAACCGCAGGGGAAATAGCGAGAATTCTCCGTCTTCCCTCCGCAACAAAGGTTGAGCTTTTCGCAGGCGGAAAAGCAGAGCTTATAAGCTATAAGGTAAAGCCCGGCAGCCCTATAGAGGGAATAACCTTAAGCGACTTTAACAGAAGCACGGGAATTAAGGTGTTAATATGCGCGGCAGAACGCGGCGGGAACGTCATGATTCCCTCGGGCGACTTTATCCCCCGCGCAGACGATATATTATATGTTATCGGCGCGCCGCAGGATATGGTTAATACACTTAAAAAAATAAACGTTTATTCTAACCGTGCAAAAACCGTAATGATTGCGGGCGGCGGTAAAATCGCTTTTTACCTCACCGAAATGCTTGTAAAATCGGGCGTCAAGGTTAAGCTTATTGAAAAAGACAGAAAAAAGGCGGAGGAGCTTGCGGCGTTTCTTCCTAAAGCCGTTGTTCTTGTGGGGGACGTTTCCGACCATGAGCTGCTTTTGGAGGAGGGCCTTGAAAAGACGGACGCATTTATTGCCCTTACCGGACTTGACGAGGGAAATATTCTCGCCGCGCTTTACGCTTCGCAGCACAACGTAAGAAAGGTCATCGCAAAGGTTAACAACGACGACCTCGTTTCGCTCATGCGCGGAACGGCGCTCGACTCCGTCGTTTCTCCCAAGCACCTGACGGTTAACTATATTTCAAGATACGTCCGCGCGCTGGCGGAGGGCGAAAACGCAGAGAGCGTTGAGGCCGTATATAAGCTTTCGGGCGGAAAAGCAGAGGTTTTGGAATTTACCGCAGAGGGTGAAAACGCCCCTTATTTAAATACTCCTCTAATGGATCTCCGCTTAAAAAAGAGCGTTCTTATCGCCTGCATAGTCCGCAAAGGAAGAGCCATAATCCCCGGCGGACAGGATTCTATTTTAAAAAACGACAAGCTTCTCGTGGTTACTGCGGACAAACAGCTTCGCTCGCTTAAGGACATTATGGAGTAAACTATGAATCGTAAAATGATTGCCTATACCTTAGGCAGAGTGCTTTTGGTTGAAGGAGCGTTAATGCTTCTTTCCGTAATTGTAGGGCTTATATATAAAGAAAGCGAAACAATTATATTTATACCCTCCATAATGATTTCCCTTGCGGCAGGGCTTCTTGTATTCTCAAAAAAGCCGGAGAACACCACAATTTACGCAAGAGAGGGCTTTTTTATAGTCGCCGCTGCATGGATACTCATGTCCGTAATAGGCTGCCTGCCTTTCATGCTCTGCGGCGAAAACATAAGCTTCTCCACGGCATTTTTTGAGACCGTATCCGGCTTTACAACAACCGGCGCAACGGCGCTTACGGAAGTTGAATCTCTTCCGAAATGCCTTCTTTTCTGGCGCAGCTTTACCCACTGGGTAGGCGGAATGGGCGTTTTGGTGTTTGTGCTTGCGATAATCCCCATGGCGGATAACCGCTCGCTTCACTTAATGCGCGCGGAGGTTCCCGGCCCCGTTGTGGGTAAGCTCGTTCCCAAAATGAAGGAAACCGCAAAAATACTTTATATAGTATATTCCGCAATGACCGCGGTTTTAATAATACTTCTCGTATTTGGAGGCATGCCGCTATTTGATTCCGTCTGCCATGCGTTCGGCGCGGCGGGAACGGGCGGCTTTTCAATTAAAAACGCCGGCATAATGTTTTATGACAGCGCTTACCTTGAAATGGTACTCTCGGTATTTATGCTGCTTTTTGGCATAAACTTCAATCTTTTTTACCTCATACTGATAAAGCGTGCAAAAGCCGCCTTTAAGAGCGAGGAATTGAGGATATATATTCTGATTGTCGCCGCAAGCGTGCTTATAATAGCTCTGGATCTTTTGGGAATATACAAAAATTTCGGTGAAGCGTTGAGATACTCTTTTTTCCAGGTAAGCTCAATTATAACGACAACGGGCTACGCCACCGCAGATTTCGCCGCAAAATGGCCCCAGCTTTCTAAGCACGTGCTTGTGCTGCTTATGATAATAGGCGCATGCGCCGGCTCAACGGGCGGCGGCTTAAAGGTTTCAAGGCTTATCATACTTATTAAATCCGGGTTAAACGAGGTTCGCCGCATGATTCACCCCCGCATGGTAAGCGCCGTTCAGCTTGACGGCAAGGCAATAGACCGTGAAACCATCGACAGCACAAGAAGCTACCTTGCGCTCTATATGATAATAATCTGCGTTTCCACACTCATTTTATCAATGAACGGATACGACCTTGAAACAAACCTTACGGCTGAGCTTTCCTGCTTTAACAACATAGGTCCCGGAATAGGGCTTGTGGGTCCGCTCGGAAATTTCTCGATATACAGCGCCGCGGAAAAGCTGCTCCTTTCATTAAACATGCTGCTCGGAAGGCTGGAAATATTCCCCATGCTCGTGCTCTTCTCGCCCAGCATGTGGAAAAAGCGCACGGCGTAGCTCTCTTATTTAATCACAGAGGAAAGATTTAACGATTATTAAACTAAAATGCCCCGGATGCAATGCGGCTTTAGAAGTTAACGTCAGCAAAGACTTCTTCTTTTGCCCATATTGCGGCATCAGATTAGAAAGAGCTTCAAAATCCCCTATTGTCCAAAAGACAATCAATCATAATAATGAAAATGGATCTAAAATAATGAAAGAATATGCACTTGAGCAAAGAAGATTCAACGAAAAAGTATTTGGCAGAGGAACAAGAAACATTGACAGCGTTGAGGGCTTAATGAACAAATATGCCAAAGAAAGCCGGAGGCTTCATACCATTATGACTGCGCCTACAAGAGACGTAAAAACGCAGCTGACTACAATGGTATTTGAAAGAGATATCCCCGACGAATAAGAATAAGCAAAAACCTCTTCTTAAAAAAAGTGAAGAGGTTTTTTATTATAAAAAACAATATAAACCCTTTTTAAATATCTCTGCGAAAAATACCGAAAAAATTCCTGTTATATGAATAATTGCGGCGCTCAACACGCACAATATTTTCTATAAAGTTCTTGAGAGGAGAATTCCGTTATGAAAGCAACAGGAATTGTTAGAAGAATAGACGACCTCGGAAGAGTCGTCGTTCCAAAGGAAATACGGCGCACTCTGCGCATAAGAGAGGGCGATCCGCTGGAAATTTTTACGGAGAAGGACGGCAGCATAGTCCTTAAAAAATACTCTCCAATAGGCGAGCTTTCGCAGTACGCTCAGTTTTTTTCCTACGCCGTAGGCACCGTTACCGATAAAACCGTAATAATCTGCGATAAAGACGCGGTCGTTTCCGCCTCCGGAGAAAACAAAAAGGACTATGCAGGAAAGCCCATAAGCCGAGAGCTTGAGCAGGTAATAGAAGCGCGCGCGTCTTTTATGCATAACCCACAGGACAACGGCTTATGCATACCCGTTTACGAAGGACAGGATGCAGGCGCTTTAAGCGCCCAGTTTATCCGCCCGATAATATGCGAAGGACAGACCTTTGGCGCAGTTATTGTGCTTTCAAACAGTTCTTCCGAAAAATTAAGCGAGGCGGAAGCAAAATCCGCAGAGGTCGCCGCCGTTTATTTAGGCACGCAGATGGAGCAATAATTTTAGGTTTTCCACATGTTCTTCCTTAAGTTATCCACATTCACGCCATGCAATGTGGATTTCTTTGTTTTCAGGCAATATAACGGCATAATTTATCCACATATATTTCACTATTATTTTGTATTTTCCACATTGCGTTATTTTGTATATTGTTGTATAATCTTTTTGCAATCATTATTCCTTTTTTAACGAATATGCGAGTACGGAGAAGAGGGTGAAAATCCCTCGCGGTCCCGCCACTGTGAAGCGTTTTTTACGCAAAGCCAGATCGCCGCGCATATTTCGGCGCAGCCGGGCGATGTACCCGACTATGCGAAGGCTGTTTTGTCATACCCTCTCGCATAAAGAGGGATTTTTTTTGCGAAAATCATATTTTCAAAGGAGTTTTTAAAATGAAAAAAGGGTTAAGAGTTTTAAGCCTTGTAATGGCAGTGGTAATGGCTCTCATGTTAGCCGTAGGCTGCTC
>CAKSBK010000013.1 GCA_934438035.1 uncultured Christensenellaceae bacterium | reverse complement strand
CGTTAGAGGTGCAGTTTACCACCTTAAACTGCGAGTCCTCGCAGTTAATTTTAGGGCTGTTTACATAACCTCTGTTCGCACCGTCAATAGTAAAAAATGAACCCTGCTTAACCTCTATATCCATAGCCCCCGTGGAATCAAGCTGGATAGCCTGCCCGCCCTTTCCTACGGTGTTTTTGCCGTTTACGCTAAAGGACGAGCCGCCGTAAACCCCGAGCCTTGTGCCGGCGTTTGCATATATTGCGCAGACGACGCCCTTTGAGCTTTCAAAATTCATCTCAAGCGAGCTTTTCTCCGTGAGAATTAACGAGCTTCCTTTACTCATGCAAAGCATAAGCCAATTATAGGCTGAAGCTCCCGAAAGGTCGTCGGCGGTAAAAACAGCCCTTAAGCCTTTAAAACATACGTTTACACCCGAATCTATAAACAGGTTTACATTGTTTGCGCTTAAGCGAAAGCCGTTTCCGTTTATAGTCACGCTCTTTTTAAAGGTATAATCGTCTTTAAGAATAACGTCTCTTTTTAACGTTACTGTTTTTCCCGTTTCGCTTTTTAAAAGCGCCTCCTCCAAAGTGTCAAAGCTCTCTCCGTCCTCTGTAACGGCGGCGGGGGGCTCGTTTAAAAGCGACGCTTCCTCCTGTGCGTATGCGTCCGTAACCAAAAGAGACGAAGACATGATTGCAGCCATTGCCGTTAACGCGGCAAATATGCGTTTAAAAACGCACTTTCCTTTTTCTTTCATTTGTAAATCCTTTCAAAAACGTATTTTTACCCATTCCCGCATAAGAAGAACAATAACGGTAAGGCAATTATAAAAATGCCCCGACGTTTTTTTAAGATGTTCAAAAACCGCATTATTATGCCGGTTTTGCCGCAATCTGCGAAAAAAATACAAAAAAAGAACAAATTCTTTTCACTTCACCTCTCCCCTTAAACTTTCGGCGGCGTATATCTGCAAAAAACGCTCGTATTCGCCGCCCGCTTCCGCAAATCTTTTCAAAAGGCGTACCCTTTGAAAATCCTCACGCAAAAAATACGTTAAGGTACTCAAAAGCAAAATGATATGGTGAATTTGAAAATTTACTTGAAAATACAAAACATACGGTATATAATATTTTTAATGATATCGCTGTCAAAAGGTACGCCTTTTGACAGTTTTTTATTTTTCGTTTTTTCTAAGCCTATATTCCCTCAGTCTGCGGTAAAAAGCAGCTTCGCTTACAGCGCGCATACTCAAAACCTCCTTAAACGAAAGCTCTTTTCTTTCCCATTTTTTAACAAGCTTCCCAAAGCATTCGGGCACCTGCTTTTTAGGTCTGCCAAGCTTAACGCCCCGGGCTTTTGCCGCTGCAATTCCTTCCGCTTGGCGTTTTCTTATGCTCTCTCGCTCGTTTTGCGCCGCAAAAGACAATATTTGCAGCACAAGGTCCGCAATAAACGTTCCCATAAGGTCTTTACCCGTCCTTGTGTCAAGTAACGGCATATCGAGAACACAGATGTCGGCGCCCGTCTCTTTTGTCAAAATGCGCCATTGCTTTTGAATTTCGTCATAGCTTCTGCCAAGCCTGTCAATGCTTAAAACATAAAGCAGATCTCCGGTTTTTATTTTACTCATAAGCCTTTTATAATTCGGCCGTTCAAAATTCATTCCCGATTGCTTATCCGTAAATATTTTTTCCTTTGGCACGCCGGCATTTTTAAGGGCAATTATCTGCCGTTGTTCGTTTTGTTCCGCGCTTGAAACGCGCGCATATCCGTAAATCTTCATATTGGTTTTACCTCCCGTTTACTGCTCTTTATTTTATAATTCCGCCTGTTTTTCGTTAACCCCGCATTTGACTTTCCCTTGCTCAAAGACTAAAATAAATATTGGATTTACGGAGGAAGCACATATGAAAATATTGGCGATAGGCAACAGCTTTTCACAGGACGAGCTTAGATTTCTGCACGGAATTGCAAAAAGCGCCGGGCGGGAGGTTATGACGGCTAACCTTTATATCGGCGGCTGTTCTCTTGAAACGCATATAAAAAACATAAGAGAAAACGCCTCTCTTTACGAATATCAGCTTAACGGCTGGTTTACGGGCGAGTATATAAGCATTGACGACGCCCTTAAAAGAGAAGATTGGGATATAGTCTTTACGCACCAGGCGTCCGCCTTTGCCGGGGTGGAGCGCACATATTATCCTTACCTCACATTGCTTTTAGAAAAAATAAAGCAGATACGCCCAAAAGCGGAAATTTGGCTTGACGAAACGTGGGCTTACGAATATTCAAGCACGCACGAGGGCTTTTCCATATATAAAAAAGACTCCAGCTTTATGCATGCGAGAGTTAAAGAGATTTGCGAAAAGGTTGCGAAAGATAATTCTCTTCCGCTCATTTGCTCGGGAGACGCGGTTAACGCCGTAAAAAGCTTAAAGGAATTTGACAGCGAGCACGGCGGGCAGTCTTTATACAGAGACGGCTTTCATATGCACCTCATATACGGAAGATATCTTTTAGGCTGTTTACTTTATGAAACGCTTGTTAAGGGTAACGTCCTTGACGCCCCCTTTATTGCTTACGACAAAGAGGCGGAGCCTGCGGACATAAAGCTTTTGGAGCTTATAAAATATACCATTCACGGTTTTATGTTAAATAAAAAAAATATATAAAAATAAGCCTTCGCCCGTTAGCCGGGCGATTTTTAATCTTCGGGCATAGCCCTTGACGCTTGCATACGAGCACACATGCGCATTAAAATGCCTTTCAACGTATATTTGCCGCTTTTCGCCGTCAAAAAGCTTCCTCTTGCCGCACCCGGCTTTCTTTTCGTTAATTTTATTCGTTATATACTTTTTTTCGCCGCTTAAGCGCTTCTTACCCGGCTGCCGAGCAGGCTTAGTTATATAAAAACCGCAAAAGAAAGTTTGGCGGCGTTTTTATATCTCCGGAAAATAAAAAAACCGCTTAATTTTTAACGCCGGGAGAAATATTCCTCCGCCTTAAAATTAACCGGTTATATATTTATAATATTCATTTCGCTGCAGCTTAACGCTTTAACCGCTCCTCCGCCTCTTTACATATCGGCAATATAAGCTCTTTTTTAAAAAGCAGGTCTATTTTTGAAGTAAATTCCTTTGCGCTTAGCTTCATGCCGTCTCTTATCCAGTCCAAAAGCAGGCAGGTAAGCCCTTTGGTGTAAAAGGAGACCAGAAATTCAGCCTCTTTCGGCGGAACGTTTGTATTTGCGTAAGCGCTTTTAATCTGCTCGAAATACATTTCGTATATCTGGCGCTCAAAATAATTTTCAAGCGGCTCTCTGCCTATTGAAATATATATATTGTGAAACGCCTTTTTGTTTTTTTGCGCCGCGCTTAAAATTACGTTAAGCCTCTCCTTTACGTTCAAGCATTCCTCTTTTTTAAGCGCCTCCGAAGCGCCCGTTTCAATAGTCCACTCCAACAGGTCGTAAATATCCTTAAAATGATAATAAAAGGTCTGCCTTGCAAGGCCGCATTCCTCAACTATATCGTTAACGGTGATTCTTGAAAGCGGCTTTTTTGATAGAAGTTTTATAAGCGCGTCTCCCAGCGCCTTTTGCGTCATTACAGCCATAGCTATTCTCCTTAAATATATATAAACCGGCGAGGGCGCATGCTAAACAGATTTACAAATTTTAAAAGCTGTCTTAATTTTAAGCATATCGTCCCAAATGTAAATTTACTTTTCTTACTTGCCGTTTTAAAATCAGGTTACTTCAAAAAGAAAAGAGGATTCCTTAATGAAAAACAACGCCGTTACCCGTTTTGCGGTAAAAAAGATAATTCACGAGGTCGTTTCCGACCCGGATAAAAACCTTCCCCGTCTTTTAAGCTTTGTTGAAAAAGCGGATAAAAAGGGCGTTAACAAGAGAGCCTATGAAAACCTCCACGCCGCGCTTTCCGATAAAGACAATAACTGGAACATAATGATCCATAACGTCTTTAAAAACGTTGACCCCGAGGTGCTTGAAAAGATGATGATGAGCCTGGGGTTTAACTCCGCAATGGCAAGCTTTACGGAAAGAATGAAAAACGTAGAAAAATACGGCTGCAACATACCTTGGGCAATACTTATAGACCCCACCGCAGCGTGCAACCTAAAATGCACGGGCTGCTGGGCTGCGGAATACGGCAAAAGCTCCAGCCTTTCCTACGAGCTTTTAGACAGAGTCATCCGCGAAGGAAAGCAGATAGGAACGTATACATACATCTTCTCCGGCGGCGAGCCCACCATGAGAAAGGACGATTTAATCCGCCTTGCGGAAGCTCATCAGGACTGCGTATTCTTAGCCTTTACAAACGGTACGCTGGTTGACGAAAAGTTTGCAAAGGAGCTTAAGAGAGTCGGAAACTTTGCGCTCGCATTCTCCATAGAGGGACATGAGGAAGAAACCGACATGCGCAGAGGCGGCGGAACCTATGAAGCCGTTATAAAGGCTATGGACCTTCTTAAAAAAGAGGGAGTCGTCTTCGGCTTCTCCTGCTGCTATCACAGCAAGAACGTAGATTGCGTCGGCAGTGACGAATACGTCGATTTCTTAATTGACAAGGGCTGCCTGTTCGGCTGGTATTTTACGTATATGCCCGTCGGCAAGGACGCCGTTGTCGAGCTTATGGCAAGCGCGAAGCAAAGGGAGTTCATGTATCACCAAATGAGAAAATGGAGAAAAACAAAGCCCTGCTTCCTGCTTGATTTCTGGAACGACGGAGAATACACCCTCGGCTGCATAGCGGGCGGCAGAAATTATCTGCACATAAACGCCAACGGAGACGTCGAGCCCTGCGCGTTTATACATTACAGCAACATGAATATAAAGGACCATACGCTTTTGGAGGCTTTAAAATCCCCCTTATTCATGCAGTATAAGGAGCATCAGCCCTTTAACAAAAACCACCTGCGTCCCTGCCCGCTTCTCGATAACCCCGAATATTTAAGGGAAATGGTAGCCGCCTCCGGCGCGCATTCAACGGAAATGCTAAAGCCGGAGACCGCCGAAGAGCTTACTAAAAAGACCGAAGCCGCAAGCGAGGCTTGGAAGGACGCTGCGGACAGAATCTGGAACGACCCCAAGGAAGAACGCTACGGCGCACGTTCAAGAATATATCATCAGGAATAAACAAATTTAATACGCTTACTCTCCTTAAGTCCGCAAAGCATTATGCCGCGCGGGCTTTTTATGAAATAATATAATCGAAAATCGCGTTTACATTCTTCTTGTTCTTGCCGTAATCTATAATCTGCGTAGGCATTCCGCATTCGGAAACTATGTCTATCTGCGTTTTGTCTTCACCGAGATACGTAAGCGTAACGGTTATTTTTTCCCCGTAAGAAACAAAGCTCATTCCGTGGTGTATTCTAAACCAGCAGCCCGTGTTTGTGTTGTTTTCGCTTTTAATCTCAACTTTTAAATTTGAGGATCCTATCTGCCTTATTTTGTTTTTAATCGTCTCGATGTTTCTGTTTAATACTCTTGATTCCTGCGCACTGTGTGCCATAATTTACCTCTCCTTAAATAATATTATTTAAAGCGCTTAGGCGCTCTTTCATACATACCTACAAGCCTTTTTGAGGTTTCTTTAAGCTCCTGCGTTAAAAATTCCTCCTTAAGACGAAATTCCCAGTTGCCCTCGGGCGTTCCCGGAGTGTTTATTCTTGCGTCTTTTCCCATTCCGATAAGGTCGGCTATAGGGGTTATAACGAGATTTGCCCGTGATGAGTAAAGCGCGCGGATTATGCCTATATGCCAGCCCTCCTCCGCATTAAGCGCAAGGTAGCTTTTTGCATATTGCCTTACCTCTTCTGAAATCTCTCCTATCCAGCCCATAGTCGGCGCGTTATCGTGCGTCCCCGAATATGCCACGCAGTTTTCGTTATAGCGGTGAGGCTGATAGTCGTTCGGCGCAAGACTGTCGAAGGCAAATTCCAAAACCCTCATTCCGGGAATGCCGCTTTTTTTAACAAGGCTGCGCGCAGCCTTTGAAAGGTCTCCCAAATCCTCCGCAATCAGCCTGCCCGCCGCTTTTTTCTTAAGAAGCGCAGTAAGCTTTTCTCCGGGACCCATTAACCACTCTCCCTCTTTTGCGGTTTTTGCGTCTTTTTTAACCGCCCAAAAATCCGCAAAGCCACGAAAATGGTCTATCCTTAAAACGTCGCAGCGCTTAAGCTCGTTTTCAAGCCGGCTTAACCACCACGAAAAACCGTCCTTTTCCATATAAGAATAATCGTAAAGCGGGTTTCCCCAGAGCTGACCGTCCTTTGCGAAATAGTCCGGCGGAACGCCCGCAACGTGAGTTATATCTCCGTTTTCGTCCGTTAAAAACTGCTCGGGGCGCTTCCAAAAATCCGCCGAATCCGCAGAGACGTATATCGGAATGTCTCCAATAAGCTTAACGTTTTTTTCGTTAGCATATTTTTTAAGCTCGCTCCATTCCTCCGCAAATTCATACTGCAAAAAGCCGTAATATAAAATTTCTTGGGAAAGCTCCTTTTTTGCCGTTTTAACGGCGAACGCTTCTCTTCTTTTTATAGGCTCTTCCCATTTTTCAAGCGGAAGACCTTTAAGCTTGTCTTTAATTGCGCAAAAAAGGCAGTAGTCAAAAATCTCCTCGCTGTTTAACAAAAATTCCTTTACCGCTTTTTTATCCGCCCTATTAAAGGCGCCCTTAAAGAGCTTCTCTCTGCCTAAAAAAAGGCTCTTGTAATCTATCTTATCACTTTCGACTCTTGAGCGCTGCTCCTCCTGCCTTGTTATAAGGCCCTTTTTCAAAAGCGTTCCCGGGTCTATAAAAAGAGGATTTCCCGCAAAGGCGGAATACGATTGATAGGGCGAATTGCCCGCACCTACGGGGCAAAGCGGCAAAAACTGCCAATAGCTCTGACCTGCGTCATGTAAAAAATCCACAAATGCTTTTCCCGATTCCGCCGTGCCTATGCCGTAAGGCGAGGGCAGAGAAAATACGGGAAGCAAAATACCTGCCGTTCTTTCCATTTTTCCTCTCCGAAACAATGAATATATAATCTTTCGACGCATAACGTCAAAAATCCTTTTTTAAAATTAACGGCGCTTGACCGTTTTAATTTCAGACATTATAATAAATAAACCAAAAGCACGGCGGAGGAAAGACCATGAAAGAAAACAGAAAGCTTTTAAAAGAGATAGTAACGGAAATAAGAAGAGATATGAGCGACGAAGAGGTGCTAAACCTCCTTGCAGACAGCAAAATTTCCGTGAACACCGAAAAAAAAGAGAAAAAGGACGGCTTGGGGCAAAGAGCGGCGGACGCAATCGCAAAATTTGCGGGGAGCTGGGCGTTTATTTTTTCCTTCACATTCGTTTTAATACTGTGGATGGTCGTAAACTCGCTTTTAAAATCGGGAGCGTTTGACCCGTATCCCTTTATACTTTTAAACCTGGTATTATCCTGCATTGCCGCAATTCAGGCTCCGCTTATAATGATGAGCCAAAACAGGCAGGAGGAAAAGGACCGCCGCCGTGCCGAAAACGATTACAAGGTAAACCTTAAAACGGAAATTATGATTGAAGACCTCTATGATAAAATGAACGCCATGCTTAAAAAGCAGGCGGAGCTTGAGCGCCGTTTGGAAATGCTTTCCGAAAAGGATGAGAAAAAATAAAAATCGGTATTTTTAAAAAACGCTTGACATATGCTTTATTGAGCGATATAATAATTATTGTTTGAAAAAAGCACATGTTAAACGTCGCGGAGTAGAGCAGTTTGGCAGCTCGTCGGGCTCATAACCCGGAGGCCGCAGGTTCAAATCCTGCCTCCGCAACCATATCGAGCGGATGTAACTGATTTCAGTTACATCCGCTTTTTTTACCTAAAAGTATTGACAAAAGCTACGTTTTCGTGTATTTTATAATGATTTAGCGAGAAACGCTGAATGGGAGGAGAGGGGATTACTTTAAGGAGGCAGCAAAAATGCACCATTTCGAATACGTTTCCAAAAAAGAAGCCGCGCCATACAAGTCCCAGCTTATTGAACTCCTCAACAAAGTACAGGATTTTGTCAGAGATGAGTTCACTTTTCAGTTTGCATTTATCGGTAGTTCAAGTCGTAATATGATTACCTACGACCCTACAACGAAAATCGGTTTCGATTTTGACGTTAACATTTCGGTAAACGACGACGAGGAATGCTATTCTTCTGAAGAGATCAGAAAGATACTGCACGACGCTTTTTCCCGCTTTAAATCCAAATACGATTATAATAAATGCGAACAATCTACCCGTGTAATCTCTTTAAAGGCAGTCGATCCCTGGACTTCAAGAATTACTCACAGCTGTGATTTTGCGGTTGTCTACGAAGGACAAAACGGTCAGCAATATATTCGCTTCAACAAAGAACGTAATTACTTTTCGTGGGAATTTCAAACACAACCATATAAAGAACTTGAGACCAGAGCCGATTACTTAAAAACTAACGGTCATTGGAACGAGGTGCTGGAAGTATATCTTGAAAAGAAAAACTCCAACAATAATCCAAACAAGCATTCCCGTTCTCTTTATGCTGAAACTATCAATGAATGTTTCAGTCGGCATTGTAATCACAAATGAATCTTATGTCCGCAGCAGGTTTACGCCTGCTGCGTTTTTCATGCTCAAAGTTCATCCTTGGCGGCTTGCAGGGTTTTGCGTTATCTTTTCCGTAGTTGACGGCGTTTTCCGGCATACTCCGCACATCAAGAATGCTGAAGCTTTTTTTGCATTACTTAAAAAATATTATACACTAACCGCATCTTCAGATGATAAACGCCAAAAATACGGTTACTACATGGCAGAAAACCAGCATTTTCCCGGATACGCCGGAATGTTTTATGATTTTACACATATAAGCAACGACGTATTTAAAAAAATAGTAAGAGAAATTAAAGAATCGTTTTCTCAGGTATTATTATAAACGCAGCGCTTTTCAAAGCCCATTCTGCGTTAATCGGTCAAATTTTTTAACGTTTACGAACCCTTTGCTATATACGCTTAAAGGCTGTGAAAAAAACATAATAAAAACAGCCCGTCGGCGCCGTCAAGGCTAAACAGGGCTGCTTTTCCGCCGTCTTATTAATTTAAGGCGGCGGATTTTTTGTTTGGTTTTAATTAATCTCTTTTGCGCTTTTTGCAGATAATCACTGCCAAAGCCGCAGCTATTAAGCTTATAACAGCCGCCAATATCCACAAAACAGCGTTTGAATTATCGCCGGTGGTTATTTCGGTGCTTGCGGGCGCCGCAGCAATAGTGAACTCTGTAGACGCCGTTCCGAAAGCGGAAACAACGTCAAGCGTGTGCTTTCCTACGGACAAGGTGTTAAGATATGCGCTTGTAAGCGTTACGACGATGCTGCCCTCTCTTAAAGAATAGCAGCTTTCTTCAATCTCGCTTCCGTCTACCATAACCTTTATGAAATCTTCAAAAGCGGCGTCGGAGCGGAATGTAAGACCGTCCTTTCCGCCGGAAGTATACTTGCCGTCTGCTCCCTCGATGATAGTAGGCGCAATCTTGCCAACGGGCTCCTTACCTGTTTGCTGCCCGCAAATCGTACAGCAGAATGTCTTTTCGCCTTCTTTTGCGGCGGTGGGAGCGGTTGTAACTTTACCCTCGTCGGGAGTATGCTCGGCGTTAACCGTAAACTTTACGGTTGTAACGTTTCCGAAGCGGTCCGAAGCCGTTAAGATCTGCTCGGTATCCATGCCGGTAACGGTAAGCTTACCGTCCTCTAACGTAACTTCCTCGCCGTTTAAAGTAACCGTCTCAAGGTGCATATCGCTTACGCTTATTTCTACACTGATGCAGTAGCTCTTGCCGTTCTCCACACCCTTTATTTCGGGAGCGGTGCTGTCTATGAGCTTACTTCCCGTCTTTGTGCGCGTATCGGTCGTGCCGCAGCCGTGGTTGCATGCGGCGGTCTCCGTGCCGTCCTCGTCATAGGTGGCGTCGTCGTTATATACATAATTCGTATACTCATGCCCAAGCGCACTGTTCTCTTTAGTAAAGGTCTCCGTGCCGTTTTTGCCGCAGCGGACGCAGCTCTTATAATACACGGCGTCCTCCGTACAGGTTGCGGCGCTCTTTAAGTGCTTTTCGCCGACAACCTCCGCAGTATATTCATGTCCTAAAGCGTTTGTGTTATATGCCTCGGCGCTGTCTTCTCCGCGGCTTTCGTTCGGCGTTCCGTTATTGTCCGCAGGATAAGTTTTGCAGTCGGGACAATACCAGTAAGCCTTGTTTCCGCCCTCGGTGCAGGTTGCGGGCTTTTCAGCCGTCTTTACTGCATTTGCATGCTTTAAGGGCTCCGTGTCAAATACCGACGCATTGTCATAGCTCTTCAAAAGATCCGCCTTGCCGTTATTATCGGCAAAATAGTTATGGCAGTCCGTGCATTGCCAATAAGCCTTGTTTCCGCCGTTATAGCAGTCCGCCGCTATAGCCTCCGTCTTTACGACGTTTTTATGGTTAAGAGGCGCAATGTCAAAATGCTCCGCGCTGTCATATAAGGCGTCGTCTCCTGCCTTACCGCTGAAATACTTATTGCAGCCGCTGCAGAAGCTGTAGGCTTCGTTGCCCTTGCCGCCGCAAGTAGGCGCCTTATAGGCGGTGTTAACAACATCGGTATGGTTATGAGCGTCAAACTCTCCGTATTCGTTGCCGCAGACTGAGCAAACCGCCTTTTTATGGCAGGTCGCAGGGGAAGTTGTCTCATGGTCAAACTTCTCCGTCTCGCTGCAGCCGGGAACGGTGCAGTTATGCCAATGGCTCTTTTCGTCATGCTGCCATTCTCCCCAGATATGCTCGGCAGGATGTCCTATAACGAACGTCCAGCTGTCGGACGTAAGTCCCTCGGCAGGAAGGAAGTTGCCTTCTCCCGTAATAACAAGATATACCTGATATGTTCCGGGGTCGGTGGGGTTCTCAACCTCTTTGCCGTTACTCTTATAAACAATACGAGAGGTGCATGCGCCGAGGCTCATAGGAGCGTTTACGGATACGGTTGCCTCCTTTTTGCCGCCGTCCCAAATCGTGTTTTCGGGAGCTCTGAACGTAAAGTCCTCCGCCGCAGCCGTTCTTCTTGAGATTGTCCAGTCAACGGAAGCTTCGTAAGCGCCCGTCCACTTGTAGCCGTCCTTAAGCTCTACGGAAGCGCTGTAGCTTCCCGCGTCGGCAGCGGCGTTTTTGCCTAAAACATTGTATCCCTCTCCGTCGGGAATAAGGGTGTGCTCTTCTCCGTCGTAAATAAATTCCGTAGTTTCGGGAGTGGGGAAGTTTATTCCCTTTAAGTATCTCGGTACCGTAACATTTGCTGCGTCAGAGACATACGAAATGTCCGTAGCCTTCATGCGCACGTAGTAAGTACCCTCCGCACCGACGACGGTTACGCCGTCAGAGCAGTCGTTCCATGTAATATTATCGGCTGACCACTCCATATCGGCGGTGGTTCCCATAATCTTGCCGTCGGTTGCTTCCCAGCCGGTGGGGGAGAGC